>CAKZMA010001139.1 GCA_937127375.1 uncultured Coleofasciculus sp.
AAAAAAAGCCGAGAAAACTGGGAAGTAGCCAGTGCAGTTTCACCGTTAAAGTTCCCTTACATAAATGAATGACGAATGACACTATCCACCGTTAACTTTAATTGTGTCCACCCACTTATTGTTTTGAATAAGAGTAAAAGTGGCTTCCTCGATTTTAAGAGGAGGATTTGAGATTGTCTCGCACCTGATGGAGTTAAATGTTAATTATTTACAATTGAGAGACTTCCCAATCAGGATAATTCCCCTTATGTCAAACCAACGGCTATAGAAATTCTACCCTTCAATATCCTTATCGTTGATTAGCACATACATCCAGACAACGACAACCGCCGTCACTAGCAGCAGGGGGTATTCAGGCAGCGCCGCTAAGATTACAATTATCTCAAGGATGGTTTTAAGGTCTTCAAATAGTTTCATTGAATCAGATT
The DNA here is from genome assembly GCA_937127375.1 of uncultured Coleofasciculus sp. Lineage (GTDB taxonomy): Bacteria > Cyanobacteriota > Cyanobacteriia > Cyanobacteriales > Coleofasciculaceae > Coleofasciculus. The sequence continues at coordinate 429 of CAKZMA010001139.1, forward strand.
GAACTCATAATCCTATTCAAGGAGAACCCTAGGTGAGTACCGGGTTGAGAACTTTAGCTGAGGTAGCTGACTTATGGCTAACTTTGAGTTGACCTGAATTGACTTTTCGCTGATTATGAGTAATGGCGCGATCGCTTAAAGTTGTCCCAGAGTACATACAACACGTCAAATCAGCACTTCGGCGCAATGGCTACCCCAGCCAAAAGAAGTTTGCTGAACACGTTACCCCATCGTTATCCACGGTTAAAAATTTCCTCCGTGGCGAACCCGTTGATTTTGAGTATTTTGTCGAACTGTGTGACGCATTGGGGTTAGACTGGCGAGATATTTATTTAGATGAGTCAGACAATCCGCCCTCTCCTCATGACTCAAACCCAACCCTGGAGGAGTCTTCACACTTCATCACCGGGACACCCATCATCCATCCCCGCTACTTTTTCGGGCGCAAACGGGAACTCAAACGCCTGTTCAATTTACTCAAACGCCATCCCCTACAAAATGCAGCGATTATCGGGAAGCGGCGCATGGGCAAAACCTCTCTGTTGCACTACTTGAAAACCATTACCACGACGCCACCGGACGAATTACGTCCCGGTCAAAAATCGGACTGGTTCCCCCATCCAGAACGCTACTGCTGGATATTTGTGGATTTTCAGGATACCCGGATGGCAAGTCAAGAGAAACTGCTGGGTTATATTCTAGAAGCCATGAATATGAAAGTGTCGAATCCTTGTCACCTAGATTATTTTATGGATGTGGTGAGTAGCCATTTGCATTCACCCACCGTTATTTTATTGGATGAAATTGGCGTGGGATTGCAGCGTTGTCCAGAGTTAGATGATGGGTTTTGGGAAAGTTTACGGTCTTTAGCCACGAATCAGACGGGGGGAAATCTGGCTTTTATCTTAGCCACACCAGAATCTCCCCTGGATTTGGCGTCTCATACGGGACATAGTTCTCCCTTTTTCAATATCTTTGGGTATACTGCCTATTTGGGCGCATTGACAGAGGTGGAGGCGCGGGAATTGATTGATAGTTCACCGATTCCGTTTCCGGTTGAGGATGTCGCCTGGATTGTGGAGAAAAGTCAATGTTTACCCCTGTTGCTGCAAATTCTCTGTCGCGAACGTTTGTTTAGTTTGGAAGAGGAGGAAACGGGGGATGATTGGCGGGAGGAGGCGTTAAGACAGATAGAACCCTTCACGAATTTGTAGAGAACCCAGTTTTTATGTAGGGTGGGCAAGAGTTATAAACCTTCAAACGCTTACATTATCGTTGGTTGTTCTTGCCCACCCTACGGTAACTTACGCTAGAGAGGTAAACCATGTCATTTAGCAGTTATAAAAGTATTGGCGTAGTTGCTAAAACGTTTCAAATCAAATATATTCGGGATAATTTCATTACCGAGATTGAATTTGACGTCAGTGACAGTTTTCGGAATGAATTAGAGTTAATTTTAAATGAGGGGGTGTTTGACAATTCAGACATGGCGATTTGTGAGACGATTATTTATCCCATATTAAAAGAAGTTTGGAAAGCTTATCGCCGCAATTTCCTGCTTTGGAGTCACCAAGCCTTGACCTACGATGAAAACTTATCGGGGACTCCTGATTATATCGTGGCAAAGCGCTCTCCCTTGGGGACAGTGGTGTTCGATAAGCCCTATTTTGTAGTGGTTGAGGCAAAGAAGGAGAGTGATTTTACTGAAGGATGGGGGCAATGTTTGGCAGAGATGGTGGCGGTACAGAAAATTAACAATGACCTAGAACAACGGATTTTTGGTGTTGTTTCCAATGGGGCAATCTGGCAGTTTGGTCAACTGATATCTGATAACTTTACCCAAAATAAGCGGTTTTATACAATTCAGGACTTAGAGCGGTTATTTGCTGCGGTTAATTATGTTTTTCAACAATGTGAGTTACAGTTGGAGCAGCAATTGTAACTCGTTATATCTCAGACTTGCATCTTTGTCAGTAAGCCCCGACATCCGCCCGGAGTTCAAACTCCGGGCTAATAGCTCAAGTCCACTAAAGTGGACTAAAACTCTTATTCAGTTGTCTTTATACGACTTTCGCTTTTGGTTCCTTGGGTTTCAACCCTAGACGGTTGGTGAGACTGGTGCAATATGTGAGTTATACCGAATTTCCCTATTCAAAGAGTCAAGTTTTAATCCTAAACTGAGATGTCTTCACCCTCAATTCCACGCAACGCCTATACCGATTCACCTGAACAGCACCCGAACTTGATTCTGGGGAGTTTGCAATTGCTGTTCTGGATTTTCTTTCATCCCTCAGCTTGGCAAAACCATATCGCTCGCATTGAAAAGAGTTCCTATCCTGGTTCTGATTCAACCAACCTTTTGCGGCTGTTAATCCAGTCATATCTAGTTTTGCCTATCCTAGTAAATTTACCACTTATTGTGCTGCGGTGGGGATTGGCTGAGTCAGATGTAAATATAGCGTTGCGTATGGAGTTCGATATATTGTTCAGCGCAATTTTAGGAGTAGGAATTAGCGTAGCATTTGGCATGATTGGCGCACTGTTTCGCGGCAGATCTTCTGATCGGGCGTTTGGTAGGGGGATCATTTTAGCAGTAAGTGTGGTGTTCATTGTCGCAGTAAGTATGATATTCACCTTAGGCAAAGGTGGAACATTAGACATGGTAGTAGGCATTTTATATTTACCCCTGCCTATTTTGGTAAGAATTGTGGTGATATTCAGCTTGTTATTTATTGTATGGGTTGGTATTATTTTGATTTCTTATAATGGGAATGAGGAGATGTTTACCAAAGGCAAGAAACTATCTTTAAATGCATTTATATGGTTAATCTTTTCTTTAGTTTTATTATTTCTGAGTCTTGTTGTAAATGTATTTTTAGCTTCAGAAAAAATATTCAGCTTCAATTATTTTGATTTATTAATTTTATTAGTTATTGTGGTGATATTCAGTTTATTATTTATTATGTTATTGGGTGGCTATTTTTATATCATGGGAGATGACAAGAGAGTTAATAAAGGAAGAACAATAGTTTTTAATGCATCTATAGGCTTAATTTTTTCTTTAGTTTTATTATTTTTTGTTCTTGTTATATCAGAAAAAATATCCATTATCAAACATTTTGATTTAGTGATTGTATTAGGTATGGGCATCGCGTTTAATTTGTGGCGACCTATTGTAGTTTATCCCTTTTCATCAATATGGAATTTTCTGCTCCATCAATTTGAAAAACGAGATCCTAACAGTAAAGGCAGTTTATTGCGTTGGCATTCTGCCTTCTGGGACGAGTTTCAACGTTTACCTTTGTTGGGTTTGGATACTTATCTGTTGCTAGTAATGGAACATAACCCAGTCGAAGGAAATGCTGCCATCGAATACCTCAATACCAGCCGCCAGCGTTGGGCTGCTCAAGCGGCACAAATTGAATTAGACACCAGGAAATTAGAACGCTGTACTGATATAGAGGCTATCCGTAAAGCTTACTACTCATTCGCTCCAGGAAACTTGGAAGGTTCCGCTAACGCAATTTTAGATAAGTTTCATTCTATCAGCGCCGATGTAGATGCCGCTCTCAACCAAAATAGTCTCTATAACCAACGCATCCCTCTGGAAAATGTCACCAAAGCTCTAGACCTTCTTGTCCAAGAATTAACTAGAAGTAGCAATGAATATGCTCCTCGGTTTCGCCCCATTGCCATTCGTTGGCAGCAAATAGTTGTTGAGTACGTACAAACATTAATCGCAGCCACTGAACTACACCAAGAAATTGACGATCCCTATATCTTTGGCGTACCTCTGAATGAACAGGTTAAACTTTTCCTAGGACGCACCAGCATAGGACTTCGTATCGAAAAATTAATCTTAGACCGTCGCCGCCCTCCCTTACTCCTTTATGGTCAACGACGTATGGGCAAAACCTCCCTGCTGTATAACTTAGGACGCCTCCTGCCCAAATCCATTATCCCCATGTTTGTGGATTTACAAGGCGCACCTTCATCAGCGAGTGACTATGCAGGTTTTCTCTATAATCTTGCTAGAGGGATGAGATATTCTGCTAAACGGCAAGCTGATTTAACTCTACCTCCCCTTACTCGTGAAGCCTTAACGGATGACCCCTTTACTACCTTTGACGAATGGCTGGATGATGTTGAACAAACCTTAGACAACAACACCGTACTACTAGCATTAGACGAATTCGAGGTACTAGATAAAGCCTTAACTGAAGGACATTTCAGCGAAACCGATGTCCTGGGGATGCTAC
>CAKZMA010001140.1 GCA_937127375.1 uncultured Coleofasciculus sp.
GTCTGTACCCAAAGACTAATCGGAACGGCATTTCCCCAAGCATCAACTTTAACTTCCATAACAATAGGCGGAATTTGTTGGGTTTGTTCAGGATTAGCAAGTCTTGCTGCCCGCAGATCATCATTAATCTGATTCCGTTCTGCTTCAGGCATAGTATAATTTTCGAGTCCATACTCAATTAATCCCCGTTGGGCAATTCCTCTCAAAAAAACCTGATTGTTGTTGAGATTGGCAGGGCGTTTGAGACTAATAGAAATGGGTTCCCAAGGTTGTGGTAGTCCAGGTAACCTGAGTGAAATCGGTTCTGCTAAAATTACGTAAAAGTGAGTTCCTGGCTTGATAAACATTGCGGTGTTGTCATCACTTTGTTGTTTAGGTAAATTATTCCAACCTGGCAAACCGCGTAATTGCTCTTGACTAGAAATGTCATACCTCATAATTTGAGAGTAGCCTCGCAATAGATTGTAGGGTTCTAAGGGGGCTGTTTGCAAAATGATAATTTTACCTGCGATATGAGTGTAAATCGCTTGGGCATGCACAGCCAGGATTAAAGCTGTTTGAAATAACAAAGTGAGCCAAAATCGCCGGAAAGGGATAGAAGGGGTAGTGTCATTTGTCATTTTTAATTCGTCATTCGTCATTCGTCATTTGTCAGGGAATAGGCAATAAGCTGTAATGCATTTAAATTGGGTATTAGTAGCGAGCAAGATGCAAAGCCTGCGGCATGGCTTCGCTTAACGCACTACAAGGATTTCGTCATTGTTGACATGAAGGTTTAAATGCCGAACAGCTTAGGGAATTTATTTTGAGTGTTGAGTACGAATATAGTATTCAAAACTTATGCCAGCCACCATAATACCGCAACCACACAACAAAAAAACTAGGGATTTGAACAGTAAATCGGTATTGTACTCAACCATCCGACTTAAGACTTGCAACGTTAACAGCACCAACCCTCCCCAGAAAAAACGTCGTTGGGCTTGGGTGATTCCTTTACGGATTATACCGATCGCTAAAACGAGTAACATTAAATTGAACGTTAATACTGCCGCGATATCTAAAGAACCTGTCCTGAGATGCCAATAGGGAATGATGGCGCTAATCACAATCATGAAAGCTACAAAGCCCGTTGTGCGGTCGAACTGACGCCAACTATGTAGCCATTCCCAAATGGTTAAGCTGACGAAGATAAACAGATTGATCAAAATATACCACGGTACATGAAAGGCGTTGTTGGCAGATGGTACAAAGGAGACATTCCACATCCAATAGAACGATAAGAGGGAAAATAAGAGACTGAGGAAAATAATAGCAAGTGTGCGGGCTGTACTCTCGAAGGATTTAGCATTGGGAAGATACCGTCTCCAGAACCTATCCCTGTACCCCCATAATAAGGCTGGGGGAAGGGCGCAAGCGATCGCGCTAACCCAGGCGGGGGCGACTAAAACGTTGAGGCGTAGTAAGTTCACCTCTAATGAATAAATCACCGCGATCGCACCGAGGCGAAATATCCACCGAGAACCACACCAGTAGGCTAAGGGAATAAACATCACAGCCGCGACTACGGGCATAAATCGTACCATCAGCCGCAGCCAACCTATCTCTCCAATCGCTAAAAATTCGGGTTGTCCTTGTCCCTGAATATATCCAATTCCGATCAAAAGGGTAGAAAGTATGCCTAACCCAGTTAACCGCAAGCTATACGCCATCCCCAAGACACCAACTCCCCAAAGCAGCAGCAATTGGTAAGCGGGTCTATTTTGCTGAAAGAGTTGGGATATCAGCGCCATATTTACCCCCAATATCAGCGCCCCTAGCATCAGCAATATTTGTCCTAAACGGCGTTGTCCTCCTTTAGGACGTTGCCACAAAACAAAACCTGCTGTATTGAATCCAATAAACAGCAGCAAGAGTAACGCTACTTTCAACTCTCGCGACCAAACTTGCCAGTTGGCGGCGAAAAACGCGATCGCGCCTACGCCTAAAAGGATACTACCGATCAGTAGCAGAATCGAGACAAATTGGTTACGGGAAGCCGTTTCGAGTTCCCTAAATTGATAGCGTTGGGCAAGTTGTTCATAGACAGAGGGATCAATTAACCCCTCACTTTGCCATTGCTGTGCTTCTTGACGCAACTGACGACGAAACTTCTGGGAAGGCATATTCGCATTTTAGTCTGGTTCCACCTCTTAAAATGTTGTAACATTTAAAATATTCAAGTAGGTTGCGTAGAGCTATATTAATTCTATGGAAAGGGCGGGTTTTGTATTTCAGTTAGGGGCAATTATCAATGTTAATCCCTAAACCCGCCCCTACAGATATGATCTCGCTATATTAATTCTATGGAAAGGGCGGGTTTTGTATTTCAGTTAGGGGCAATTATCAATGTTAATCCCTAAACCCGCCCCTACAGATATGATCTCGCTATATTAATTCTATGGAAAGGGCGGGTTTTGTACTCCAGTTAGGGGCAATTATCAATGTTAATCCCTAAACCCGCCCCTACAGATACTACCTCAATCTAGGTGAAATCAAAATAAAAATGGGATTGTTATTATGACCCATTAATTATTCTTTATGACTTTTTCAAATAAAGTTTTCGGGCATTGTCATAGAGAATCGCATAAGCAACTGATTCAGCTTCCTTTGCTGTCAAATCACCATCCTGAATCGCCCCATCTAACACCTGACTTAGCACCTCTCGCCCCCATTTTGCACCTAAATAATACAATTCTGGAATATTGTGAGCGTCGGAGGAATACATCAGTTTACTGGTTGGTGTTAGTTCTAATAGTTGCTGAACTGTTCGACGCATTCCAGCATGACTCAAAAACGGAACGACTAATCCAAAATCTAGATAGACTTGAGGATAAACGGATGCTAAATATCCAGCTTCCTGACTATAGGGATAAGCGGCGTGTAGTAGGACAATGGGGACGTTTTCAAAACGTTTATCTTCAAGGAGCGATCGCAGATGCAAGGGATTGCTCAAGCGCAGATCCAAATCCGGGTCACCAAACCCTGTATGAAATTGTATCGGTAACTGGTATTTGCTAGCAATTTCTAGAGCTTGGGTGATTACAAAATCAATAAATGGCTTATCTGATAGGCGTAAGGATTGACTTGACGTTGGCTTGATTTCATAAAATCGTTGTTTAGCAAACTCCTTGGGTGTCCATTGAATATCTAAACCTGTTCGGTAAGCCGCAACACTTTTAAATCCCACAATTCCAGCCGATGGTGGATCAAGCTGACTCCGGAATTGTTCCCAAAATGTTTTGAAGTCATCAGTCTCTATAATCAGCTTTTCTGCTAGATATTCCAATCGCAGAATCCGCTGCACAGGAACAAATTGCTGATGCCATTCCAGTGGCAGAATATCACCGGGCAAAAAGCCATCATCGAGAAATATTGCCTCAAGGTTAGAGGCATGAAAACATTTCTGTGTGAGTTTTTCTAACCCTAGTTGTCGGCGATGTTCAAGAATTACAGCTTCTGTTGGCTCACAATCCAAAAGTTGAGCAATATCCCGTAAACTACGACGGTAGAACAGGCTATAACGGGCATGATGATTAATAATATCAGGATGATACCCTTCCGTAAAAGCCGCCGTATAAGGATAACGCTTTGTGGCAGAGGGGTTCAGTAGGTTGTGAGCATGTTGATCGATCGCGGCAATATCCCAGAGGTCGAGCATTATTTGGGGTTGATGTTTAATTTTTTGTGGTCTATTGTGAATTAATTTAGTGTAGTGTTTGATAATTTTACCAGCATTTACCCTAAATAAGGTGTCATGCATTTAATTTGGGTATTAGTAGTGAGCAAGATGCTCACACTACGACAAGGATTTCACCATTATTGACATTAAGCTTTAAATGCGGAACCGCATAGCTTGACAGAGTACTACAATCGTGAATTCTGACATTTGCTCGAAAGGCAAGCAAAGACGATAATAAAACTCGATATTCTTTATTTCGTACACAATGAAAACCTATTACCGTGACTTTTTAATTCGTGACTGGGAACCGCGCGATCGCGTCAACGCCGCCGAGGTGATTGGTTCAGTCTTGTCAGAATACGGCTTAACTTGGGAACCTAGGGGAGCCGATCGCGATGTGGTTGACGTCGAAACCTTCTATCAAACGGTTGGGGGAGAGTTTTGGGTAATCGAATACCAAGGTAAAGTTGTGGGAACCTCGGCGTATTATCCAGTCGAACGCGGCGAAAACGCTGTAGAAATTCGTAAAATGTACCTGCTTCCAGAGTTTAGAGGTGAAGGGCTCGGTAAATTTTTGTTGCAACAGCTTGAGGAAACAATCGCCAACCGGGGTTTCCAAGAAATTTGGATTGAAACCGCCAGCGCCCTCAAAGAAGCCATCCAGCTTTATGAAAATAGCGGCTATCAGCCAACCACAGGGGTAGAGACAAAGCGGTGCGATCGCGTTTATGTTAAACAACTATAGTATAGTTTTGAGTGTGTAGGGGCGGGTTTAGGGACTAACATTGATAATTGACCCTTCTGTAGGGGCGGGTTTAGGGACTAACATTGATAATTGACCCTTCTGTAGGGGCGGGTTTAGGGATTAACATTGATAATTGACCCTAAGGGGAATACAAAACCCGCCCTTTCCATAGGGACTAACATTGATAATTGACCCTTCTGTAGGGGCGGGTTTAGGGATTAACA
>CAKZMA010001141.1 GCA_937127375.1 uncultured Coleofasciculus sp.
GCCCGAATACGAACCATTTCGATAATGCCTTCTAGAAAATGGGGAAACTGAAATTCGCTTAAACATAAGTCCATTTTCCGGGCTTCGATTTTAGACAGGTCTAAAATATCGTTGAGTAGGGTTAACAGGTGTTCCCCACACTGTTGAATAATACTCAGTCCCTGCTGTTGCTTGGCGGTGGGATGAGGTTCACGTTTGAGAACTTGAACATAGCCTAAAATACCGTTGAGGGGAGTGCGGAGTTCATGACTCATATTCGCCAAGAATTCGCTTTTAGCATGATTGGCAGTTTCGGCTTCTTGGCGGGCTTGTTCCAGGTGTAAATTCTTTTCGGCTAATTGTTGACTAATTCGGGTTTGTTCTTCTAACAGTTGACTCTGGGCGAGGGCAATTCCTACCTGATCCGCTAGTTGACTCAACAGTTCAATTTCAAACATTTCCCACTGTCGCGGACCACTACATTGATGGGCAATTAATAGACCCCAGAGGTTCTCTCGTTGTAGAATTGGGACGACTAAATTCGCTCTCACGCCAAAGGGTTGTAAAAGTTCGATATGGCAGGGTTCTAAGTCGGCTTGGTAGAGATCCTCGATCGCGCGAATGCGTCCTTGGCGATATTGCTCTAGGTACCCTTCCCGAAAACAGGGATCATAAATCTCCTGTCCTTGAATTGGTGTCCAGCCAGGAACTACAGCTTCCGTCATAATCACACCGGTTCCATCATCATTGAGTTGGTAGATCACCACTCGATCCACTTGCAAAATTCGGCGCACTTCTGTTACCGTTGTTTGCAGGATGGCATCGAGTTTTAAGGATTGGCGAATCTTCAGCGTAATTTCGGCAAAGAGTTGCCGTTGTAGGGTTTGACGCCGCAGTTCGGCTTCGGAATATTTGCGTTCGGTGATATCTTCGGCAATCCCAGCGATACGGGTCATTTTACCCTTGTCGTTGAACACCCGAAACGTCCGCACCCAAACCCAGCGTTCACTCCCGTCGGGACGTAAAATGCGGTATTCTTGTTCAAAGTCTTGTTCGCCTTGCAGTTGTTTCCCTAACGCCTCCGCCACGCGATCGCGATCATAAGGATGAATATTATCTAACCAGGTCATCGGCTGACCGTAAAGACTTTCGCGGGATCGTCCCCAAACTTCCTCATAAGCGGGACTCAGATAAAACATGCGGCTTAAATCGGGTGTGGTTAAAAAGAACACTTCCCGGATATTTTCAGCCAGTTGACGGAATTGTTCCTCTCTCTCTAGTAAGGCGGCTTCTGCTTGTTTGCGATCGCTAATATCCGTATGTGTCCCGACAATTCGCGTCACCTTACCCTTGTCATCCCGCAGAACCAATCCGCGCGATAAAAACCAAGGGGTTGAACCATCGGTGTATACCATGCGAAACTCTAATTTCCACTGCGAGAGTTCACTAATGAAAAGTTGATCGATGCTGATTTTCACCATCGACTGATCCTCTGGATGAACCCGCGCCATCAACTCATCAAAGCTGGGGGTATCTCGGTCTTCAGGATAACCAATCAGATGCAGAAATTGGGGCGAATAATAGTAGGTTTTTGTTTTGAAATTAATATCAAACAGTCCGCTATCATTGGCTTGAATCGCTAGGGCAAACCGTTCCTCACTCTCCCGTAATGCCGTTTGCGTTTGCTGGCGTTGAGTAATATCTAATGCCATGGACGCAATACCAAGAAGATTCCCTTGGCTATCAATTAGCGGAGTATTATACCATTCACAAATAATGATTCTGCCATCTTTTGTGATATTCTGATTACAGGAACGGGCAACTTGTTTGTCATACCAAAGTTTAGCTTTAATCTGTTTAATTTGAGCTTGGGCAGCCGCAGGTACAATTAGAGTAGACGGATGACCCAATGCTTCGTCTCGACGATAGCCAAAAATGGTTTCCGCCGCCGGATTCCAATCAACAATATGCCCATCAGTATTCCATTCAATCACCGCCAGGGGCGTTTGTTGAACCAATAGGGCGAAACGTTGATCATTTTTCCGCAACGCTTTCTCCATCTGCTTCTGTTCTACCACTTCGGCTAAGAGTTGGCGATTGGCGGCTTTCAGGGCGGCGGTTCGTTCCTGAAACTGTTGATCCAGATGTGCAACGATATAGCAAGACTGGGTGTCGCGATCGCATAATTCTTGGTAAGCTGTAGCGCGATCGCTGACAATAGCAGCGACAATCAGGGCGGTGATGGCGAAGATGGCGATAAACACATCTTGGGAAACGATAACCCGATTAAATGACTCAAACCTCTCAGCCTGTTGCCAAAAGGCAATACTCGCGACTACACCAATACCCAATGTTGTAATCCGTTGACCCCATTGTAGGGCTGACCCTAAAATAAACGGAAATAGCAAATACTTTAAGTCAACCTGAAAGAAAGGCTGATTGAACAACTCGCTTAACTGAGTGGCAAGTTGTTGATGAAACTGGACTCCAATTGGTTCAGAAACCGTTAGGCTATCACCTGTTACCATAACCGAGGAACTAGCGGGAATCGAGAAAACACCAAACACCAACCCACTCACGATTCCCAATCCAATCAGCCAGACTCCAACTTGCCAGATGATTGTTGATGTTGTAGGGGCGGGTTTCACTACCCTTGTTTCTGACTTAACCCAGATGTGCCTAAACCCGCCCTTACCCAAATTTTGAATGAACTGCATAACTTCCCTATCGTCGCCATTTCCCCCATCTTCCCCATCTCCCTCATTCCCCTCATCCCCCGACTGCATCACAGAATAACTCTGAGTCAACAGTACAGGCGTAACCACTAAAAGTCCCATAACATTACTCAACCACCATCCCAGCCAATCCTTTGCACCCCATTCTCCCGCCACAACTTCACCCAGCAGACGAATTGTGGGACTCACCAAGGAGGATAATAGAACCATACCCACCAGAAATTTGACCACATCCCGGCGACGATTTAACCCTGGATGCATCTCCCAGGATTGAACCAATGTCACACCCCACCACGCTTGTAGCGTACAGCCTAAACAGGACGCGATCGCAACCGTTCCCGGAATTCCCATAAATAGTGCCCTAGATAACTCAGCCAAAGCCACACCCAGCCACAGATTGCGCCCCAGGAACAAGAGGGCGGCTTGACTAATTCCGGCGGGAATCCAGATCAAGGGGATAATAGTCTGACGGCTAAAAATTTGGGCAGT
>CAKZMA010001142.1 GCA_937127375.1 uncultured Coleofasciculus sp.
CCCCTTCTGGAAAATCTGGACGCCCATAACCGATACTTAAGAAGCGGTGCATTGGTGTAACTAAGAGGGACAACGGAACGCCTTCCCCCTGATACCCAGTTATCTGCAAGACGGCAAAATCATCCTGGCGACTGTCTCCCAGATACACCAAGGAAACTGATTTCCCCTGCACTCGTACTTGTTCCCAGCCACCAGCCGCTTCCACCACATGGGCGCAGGTGAGCAAATACCCGTGAGACGAGACAAAAAACCCTGTCCCTCGGATAATACCATCCTCAACCGACGCGATCGCAACCGTTGCCCGTTTTACCTGTTCCCAACTCATCAGGCTTGATTACCGTTTCTGTTGATCCATCTTCCAACTCACTTTAACCTTAAGCGTTGCCGTTCCCGACGATTCCACCAGATACACATTCCCTTTGGTGGTAAAATTAATCCCAAATTCCACTTCCGCATCCGTGGCTTGGGTTTCTTGGTGTAATTGTTTAAAAGCTTTCGTCAACGGGCGACAACCGCGTACAATTAAAGCTTGGATGATATTAAAGCTGCGATCGAGTTTCTTAATTGGCGGTTCTCCAGGCGTTGCTACCTGACCCACGGCGGATTCTGACACGTCTACCGCTACCAGAATTGTACCCCCATCATCAGTATCCAGTTCCAAAAGTTGCTGCGCCATGTTTTATCCCTTAGGATTGCTTTTTTGTGTCGTGCTTTATTTTCTTATAAAGAAAGTGATCAAAGTGGATGTGATATAAGTAGGTCGGTGACAATAAACTCAACCCGATTAAATTATGGAAACAACCCTCAAACCCTTACAAATGACATAAACGTAGCTTGCTTCTCAAGGGAGCGAGTATGACAAATGACAATCCCCACCTACTTAACCCTTACCAAATCAATCTCCAGAAATATGAACCACAACTTCCCGATTGTGTCTATATTGTCGATGCTCCCAAATATAAATTCCTTGCCACGTTCCTAAAACCAATCTGCCATTGTCAATAGGAATCTGTTCTGAGGTTTTAGTTAACGCTGTCCGGATATGGGCAGGCATATCATCGGGTCCTTCGGTATCGTGGATGTAGCTGCCATCTTCTGGCACTAATTTGGCAAAGAAATTTGATAAATCTGTCAGTACATCGGGGTCAGCATTTTCTTGAATCACCAGACTGGCTGAGGTGTGGCGCAAAAATACGGTACAAAGTCCGGTGTCAATACCTGACTCCTCAACGATGTCTTTGATGTTTGAGGTGATTCGGGTAAAAGATTTTGCGGTTGTCTTAATTGTAAATTTCTGTTGATAATGGGTCATCGATTCATTAGATTAGGACATAGAGTCTCAATTCTAGGCTAGAAGGCTAACCCAGTTGCTTGAGTTCGTGTTCTTCGTCTTCAGGGAATTCTTCGTCATCCTCTTCATCGTCTTCTTCGCGATCGCCAATTCCTAATTTCTCTGATAAGTGAGCGACTAAAGGATCGTCCTCATCGACGTTTTCCACGTCATCCAATTCGTCTTCCAAGGGAATATCGAGTGCTTCAGATTCTATCTCGACGGATTCTACCTGTTCTAAGGTTTCTAACGCTTCTGTTTCATCGGATTCTTGATCACATTCATTAGTTACCGATGTTTCGACGAACTCAGTAACCACCTCTACCAATTCTGCCTCATCTGTGTCATCCTCAATCTCATCCTCCAATTCCTCATCTGTGTCAGCCATAACCTGTTCAGAACTGTCTTCCTCATCGGTATCCGATACCTGATCATCTAGTACCTCAGACTCATCCGCCTGTTTCACCTGAGGGTCCCGCCAAGGAGAATCATAACGATTCCACGGTAGAATTGGCTTGTTGGGCAGGTTGCGCGTCAACACCGTGATGTTGTCTGCGTCGGGTTCTGGTAAATTTAACCGTTTCCCAGAAGAGTTTTTGTGAACGTGTTGAGAAGTCATAATCGCAAGACCTAGCCAAAACTACTCAGGTCAATCAACGGCACGAAGTAAATCCCTACAACATGCAGGGTAATAACCAAGGCTAACCCCCAGGTCACATAGGCAGAATATTGTAAGGATGATGAGACATCCTCCAATCGCTGCTTGTTTGCATTATAGGTCTCTACTAGGTTAACAATCATTCGCAGTTGATATTCATCTGGCGACAGGACGAGATAACGTTCCAAAAATTTCTTATCGCCTAAATTAGGGCTAACGGCTAACTGGCGCGGTAGGAAGGCGTTGATCAGCAAGGTAAAATTTACCAGAAATCCGAAAAGTTCGGCAAGGCTAAACCCGTTGGGAAAGAATAATAACCGTGATATGGTTAAGCTAGTGAACAAAGCGCCGTTGGTAACAAATAAGATATTTAACTTCGTGGTTAAGGTTTGGCTTTGCTCCCGTTGCTGATCAATGACCAAGCGGACATCATGAGCAGCTAATTCCAGGGTAGACGATGTGGAACTCTCTTTACCCTCTTTTTTATGGTCTGAGGGTTTGGTCGTCTTAGTGGTTTTCGTCGTCTTGGCTGTTTTCGTCTTAGTCGCCTCTGGGGTTTTAGGGGGTTGGGCAGGTTTAACCGTTTCAGGGTGTTCTGAACCTTTCTGGTTTTTTGCGGTTTCGGTTGTCTTGGGCGTTTTAGCCGTCTTCGGCTTCTCTGTAGTCTCTGGCGTTTTTGGTTTATCTAGGGTTTCAGTGGCTTCTGGACTATTGCTTGTCTTGGGCGTTTCTGATGCATCTGAGGTTTTCGAGGTAGGTGCGGTTTTGTCTAGCAGAGAATTCACAGTAGCTATCATGTCAGGTTAGGAAGATGAGTGAGATTGTAAATAATGGACAACAGCTTGTGCGATCGCGTCAGCCCCATCTTTAGCGATAGGCTGGGATTGTCTGGGAGGATTGAGAGATTGGTGTAAAAATTCCCAGTGACCTAGGAAAAATTCTTTGGGGGTCACAATTTGATGGTACGCATAATTTTGAATACCTTCCAGTAGCAAGGGAGATTCGGCAAAATCTTTGCGGGTGAGGGAGACGATGGGAATGTCTAGACGTAGCGCTTCGGCGAAGGTGCTGTATCCTGGCTTAGACACCACTCGTCCACACAAGGGCATCATATCCACAGGGCGATAGTCTCGACCCAAAATTCTCACTAAATTGGGTAAATCGGGGGCATGGGGATCAAAGGTGATGAATTGCCAGTCAGGAAACTGGGACAGCGTATTGTAGGGAATTTGCTGTAAACTAAGTCCACCAAAGGTGAGTAATACTGTTTTCTCTGGGGGTGAGGTTAAACCCAGCCTTTCTCGCAACTGGCTGACTGGATAACTGGGTATCCCACCTGTAAGTCCGACATCGGTGATCTGGGGGAATGCTGTCATCGGTTCGTGTAAGGGGAGACGAAACAAGCGATCGCAAACGCCATAACACTCACCAATCCAATCGGCAATCTCGACAAATTCTCCACCCCACGCCCGGTAAATAAAGTCCCAGCCAAAGTTACTCATCATCCAACCGGGAATCCCTGCTGTTGTAGCGATTTTGGCAGCTAAGGGAGGAATATCTGCTAGTACAAGTCCGACACGATTGGTTTGGATAAAATTAACTTCACCGGCAATTATTGAATTTTCTGAGGCACGAATTTGCTTAAGTTTTGCCAATGTCGTCGCCTTATCCATGGTCAAGCTATCCGACTGAATCACGCCAATATCAAAGGCGCGGGGGCGATGAATAAAATCTCCGGGAATATAAGAGTCCAATAACCAACGGGGGGCTGTGGTGACTAAAATTAGTAGGATGTCTGGACAGAGATTTTGGATGGCGGCGGCGGCACAAGCCGCACGAACCGCATGACCAAAGCCATGGTTGGTGATCGCGATGTATATGGTAGGTCGAGGCATATTTATTTAAGTAGGTGGGAAAAATTAAGGTTAAAGGCGGGGATCGTCATTGGTCATTGGTCATTGGTCATTCGTCAGGGGTTGAGAAATATTTACATAAATTAATATAGTTTATTTTTACCAAGCGACTTAGGCAAGATGTAAATCACAGATGTTTTGGCTTAATGAATTCCGTTATTTATTTTATCGGCATTTTTTATTAATTTTTTCTGTGTTCAAGATAATTTATAAACTTTTTAAAATCATTATAATTCTGTATAATTCTGTATAATTACTCTGAGGAATCAGATTGAAGTCATAAGCATTTGATTCAATTGTCATAATTCATAAGAAGGCAGGGGAATCTCTGGCGAAAAGAAAATAACCCAGTTGACGCGACCTTTCCGGGGTGGCTAGTTTTGTCCTGATCCAGAAGACAATTTCTGTAGAACAAGACAACACCCTTGGAAGGATTGAAGACTGTGACAGCCAAACTGAATGCGAATGGTCGTTATCAAAATTTACATCCTGCTAATAAATGTTACACAAGGGAACATCACTCTGTTCCGTTAAATAAACAAGCTAATCGCCGCCTGAACACCTCTCTACAGAATGTGTCGAGTCTTGCCCTCTATAGCGTAGCGGCAATGGCTGCCCCCGCTTTTTCTCATCCCGCCTGGGCAAAATCTTCAGTGCAGACGACCTATCAGCCTGATACTATTGTGCCAAGCGCGATCGCAGCCAGTGAAACCCAGGTAGAATCATCCGCCCCATCAACCCCTAACCCTCAAACTGTTACCTCACCAGAGACGATCATTGTCCAGGAATTTGCGCCAGAAGCCGTTGTGAAGCCAGTGGTTCGACAGGTTCACCAATCGGATAGAGATGGGGAAATGGAAAAACCAGAAGAATTACCCAGTCTTCAGTCACCCATCACTCATCACCAATCCTCAATCGAGGACAATCAGGTTGAGTTTCGTAGTAGGCACTTTAGTGCCAGAAGCGCTAAAGCGCTTACTACAAACTCTAAATTCAAAGATGCACGAGATGAGCCTCATGTCAAGACCTTTGCCATAGATCGGGAAAGTCAGGGGAATCAGGATGAACGGCAAAACCGACAATCGGTTGCCAATAGTCCGAAAAAGCCCTGTCGTGCAACTCAACCCATGATTTTGGCACAAGCGCCCAATCCGACACAACCCGCACCCTGTCGGGACGTTAACCGCTTGCAAGAAGAGTTGCGATCGCTAGAAGATATAGACACTCAAGAACCCTTACGTGCCTCCCCAGCTTTGAGTATTGTCATTCCCACCGCTTATGGCGCTCATCGCAATACAGGGTTTGTTAGCGCTACCTATCAAGAACGCACCCGCTATAGTGATGTTGATGATGGGGCGTTAGGCATTGGGATTGGGTTGGGTGATGCTGAGAAGTCTGTGGGGGTAGAACTTTCATACACACTTGCTAGTTTCGGCTCTAATCGAGATTTTGGCAGTGGTGGTTTTAACGCTAAAGTGCATCGTCGCTTACCCCAAGGTTGGGCAGTTGCAGCGGGTTGGAATGGCTTTCTTAACCTGGGTGATGATAATGACTTTGAGAATTCCGTTTATGGCGTGGTGAGTAAAATTATTCGGACGCGAGAGGATATTAATCAACCCTTTAGTCGCGTGGCAATAACGGCGGGAATCGGTAATGGACAGTTTCGCACGGAGGAGGCGGTAGAGGATGATAATGGCACGATTAATGTATTTGGTAACGTTGCGGTGCGGGTGGCTGAACCTGTGAGTTTAATTGCTGAATGGACGGGACAAGACTTGGGCGTGGGTGTGTCCATTGCTCCCTTTAAAAATATCCCATTGGTGATTACCCCAGCATTGCGAGATATTGCGGGGGCTGGGGATGGGGCGCGATTTGTTTTGGGTGCAGGGTTCGCGTTTAAGTTTTGAGTATGTAGGGGTGGGTAATGGGACTTTCTTTTCGCTGTTGATGATAACGTTTGTGCAAAATCTACCCTGACGTAGGGGCGGGTAATGGGACTTTCTTTTTGCATTGATGATAACGTTTGTGCAAAATCTACCCTGACGTAGGGGCGGGTAATGGGACTTTCTTTTTGCATTGATGATAACGTTTGTGCAAAACCCGCCCTGACTAAGTGTTGAGTGTTGTATAAATTGGAATATGGAGTGAATGTGATGAAAGTAAAGCAACGGATAGTTTGGACAATAACAACGTTAGTCATGGGTACTGGGTTAATCACACCATCTACCAATGCTCAACCCCCCAACCAGTCAGATATTACCGGAACGAATATCTGGAATAATACTGCACCTATTTTTGATCAAGATGGCGAATTAGATCCAGCTATATTAGAGAATGCCCGTCGTCTGGATCAAGCCTTAGAAGAAGCGGCTGAGGGTTGCTGTAATGCGGTTCAGCCAGAGGCTCCGCGTCGATTTGCTAGAGAACCGGGAAATCGGAATCCGGCTTGTGCAGATTGTCTAGAGTTGAATCGTTTAGTTGAGGAAACCGAGATATTTTTGGATGAAGTTAATCGCACTCAGGGAGCGCGAGTTAACGCCAGTCGTAATCGTCTTTGGTAGAGAAGGCAGATGGCAAAAGGGTTAAGTCGGGGCGGGTTTAAAGAAAGATGTGGGTAATGCATAGCAAGCTTGGGAGAGGGGAGCAAGAGGGAAGCAAGAGGGAAGCAAGAGAATCCGGTTCCCCTTCTCCCATGCAACAAAAGCGAAGCATCCTCTGTCTAAAAAATGCTGATCTAACCCAAGCCTTCCTCGGTGGTGCAGTATTTTGTAATACTACTCTACCCGATAG
>CAKZMA010001143.1 GCA_937127375.1 uncultured Coleofasciculus sp.
TGCTCTATAAGGCTTTAGCCTGGGTGTGGTAGGTCTGGAAGGGGGGAACTTCAGCTTAAAGAAGTCGTTGATATCTTTTTTGTAAGCCATGCGTGTATTAGGATTTATTTTAGCAAAAAGTAACTGTTGCAACACATTTGGATCAGCATCTAGGGTATCAAAGTACCTCTCAATTTTCGCATTAAGAGAATTATTGAGACGACCATTAAGCTTTTCCGACTTTTGGGTAAGAAGTCAATCACAAACGCCCTCTCCCTAGCTCTAAGGCAGGCTTTGGCTGCTTGCCCCATTACTAGAATGAAACAGCCCTAACATACGATACTTGCCTTAGCTCAACAAAAGCAAGTATCATTTGAGAAGTTGGTTGATGTTGAGGTGTATATGATACCTGAAAATGAATTACTTTTTGCTTGTTCTAGAAAAAATATTTCTGTTGATAATCATGTAAAAGCAATTAAAAAATATGCCAATCTAATATAGATTATGAAGTAATATATTTAACGGCAAGACAACATCAAATTCTTCCATTAATTGATTATAATTTATCGAAACTTAGGGGAATTTATTCTAAAATACCAGACCGAATAAAAACTACTTACCAGGCTAAAATAACAGCAGAAAAAACAATAAAAATAAAACAAGAGGAAAGAATTTATTCTCTGTTATCATACTTTAATCAAAAATCTGTTGAAGTAATGCTTGTCAAAGGGGCAGCTTTAAGCTTTACGGTTTATCAAAATATGCCAAATTATGTATTAGGTGATATTGATGTTATCTTGAAAAACAAACGAGAAGATGTTACTGAAAAAGAGGATGGAGATGATATAACCTTTTTAAATAAATTAAATATTTATGAGTGGGAAAGGTTTAAGCATCATGATATTAGTATAAATGAAATGTTACCAATTGACTTTAAGAAAATTTTTGATACATCTATTAAGACTAAATTCAAAGGTAAAAATGTATTGGTGATGAATCCAGAAGACATGTTGCTTGCTGCTTGCATTAATAGTTGTCGGAAAAGATTTTTCCGGCTTAAATCACTTTTAGATATAGCCGAAATTATTAATGAATATCCTCAAATAAATTGGGATAAATTTATTCATGATTCTAGGGATTACCAATGCAATGGGATTGTTTACACATCACTTATTGTTACTCACTTGACTGTAGGATGTTGCTTACCTCAAGGACTTTTAGAAAATCTAGGCGTAAGTCCGGTAAAAGCTAAAATAATATGCTATTTAGTGCAGTATATTCGTAACAAAATCCCTCTAGCTTCTTTGTTACCTTTCTCGGGTTCAAGTATTTTCGGAAAGAATGTAAATCCTTCATTAATATTAGTATTATTCTCATATAACGCAACACAAATAAGTAATCGTATTGATTTTCAATTTAAAAAATAAACTCTACCTATATTTCAAAATAAATAAATATATATTAATAGTATTATTTACCACCTGGTAATCCATACTTTCTGGAAAACTCAAGTCTATACTTTTTGGCAATAAGCAAAATTGAGCGATCAATACAGTAACGCATTCGATCTTGTGAGCGTTCCAAGCTCCCCAGATCGAAGAGGACTTTGTTAATCAGTTTAGTGGATTCACCAACTTGGTGGAAAAGCATTTTGCACACCCACTTGGCAAGCCATTTTACTAATGAATCAGTCTGGATCTCTTGCCAAACTTGTTCAGGAAGGTTTGTTCCCAAGAGTTCTTTGGCTAGGAAAAGACCGAGAAATAACCGTCTCCGACAGCCCAATCTGCTGGCTTGCTCCATAACCTCTTGCCAATCAAACACCTGATGAGTACGGATTAGTTCAGCAATGTCACATATCTGCGACAACTTCTGCCAGCGATCTCCGGCTCCATGTACACACAAGTACAGGAGTTCGTCTTTAGGCGAAAGATGGAACACTGTGACATCGAACAAAGATATAGGCTTGAGCCGCTCCCACAAGCTTTGATGGTCAAGAGGGAAGGCTGAGTATGTTGCCCGAAGTTGCCAGTGAAGTTCCACGGTCACTCTTAAGCCATTGTGTCTATAGGTATAGGCTTTGACGTATGGGGATTGCAGTTGAGCAATTTCCTGTTCGTAAGTCAATTTTTCTGCATTCTCATATCCCTGTGAGATGAGCAAGTTCCTGGCTTTTAATATATCCTGCTTGTGAAACAAAATGTCCAGGTCTAGGAATTGTCGAAGTGCCAGGTTACCATAGACTGAAGCCGTAAGTACAGGTCCCTTGAAGGGAATAGCGGGAATATCGTGTTCCTTAAATAGATTCAGAAGCTTGAGTAGTTCTTTGGTTAAAAAGATGTTGCGTTTAACGTTTGTGTGAAAAATATGTTGAAACTTGTTTAGTATATTTTGGGGGAAAGCTTCTGGGTATATTGTGTTTATTTGCCAGTAAAAAAGTGATGTTATGTTGTTTTTATAAGCTAGCATAAAAAGATAATCCCAGTTCAAACGGCTTTTAAGAATATCCTTTATGCGATCAACAGTTTTAGAGCTAATGGGCAACTGAGCGCAGCACAATATTAATTCAGTTTCAGGGGTATAATTCACAAGAAATATTCTCCGTGGTGTTTGCTTATTTATTGCCGACTAGTCTTGACCCCATCCATATTTGTAAGCCAGCCGGATTGGTCTAATTATATAGTAGAGGAAAGAGAGATAGGAAGGGAGTGGTATAAAACTGAAGTCTCTGCCATTTGGAGTCATCCCAAGAAGACAGTACCGGACTTTATCCTGGAGACGTTCTCTCGCTTTAATGTAAAAGATAGAGTTTTTAAAGATTTTGGATGAACTGTTAACTGTATTAAAAAGCTGTACTTTAACTTCAAAAGCCAGTGATTTTACCACTGAGTCAATCTGAATTTTTTGCATGATTTTATTGGGAATAGTTGTCCCTAGGTAATCGTTTGCTAGAATAAGACCAAGAAATAACATTCGCTTACTACCAAGCCCATTAGCCTGAAGCATAACTCTTTCCCAATCCATCTTTTGATGAACTCGAATCAGTTCGGCTACATCGCAGATCCATGCTAATCGTTTCCAGCAGTGCTTGGTGCCGTGTACACAAAGGAACAATAGCAAATCTTCTGGCGAGAGGTTACATACCGTTGTCTCAGCAACAGAAATGTATTCTATATACTGCCACAAATGATCAAAACAGAGGGGAAATGAAGCGTACCGCCGCATAAGTTCCCAGTGTAGATCGACACTGACCATGCCATCGTTAAGTACAAATGTATGCTCAGTTTCAGATTCAAGATGGGCGGTTTCCTGTACAGGATTCAAAGACCATGATTGATATCCCTGAGAAACGAGTAAATCCTTAACTTTTAAAACATTCTGTTTTTGAACTAAAATATCTAAGTCGCAGAATTGACGCAGGGCTAGGTTGCCGTAGGCAGTAGCAGCAAGGACAGGTCCTTTGAAGGGGATAGCAGGTATGTTATGGTTTTGGAACAAATTCAGAAGTTTGAGAAGTTCCGTGGTCATAAATTTGTTAGACATAGCATTAGTGTTGAAATGGTTTTTAAGTTGATTGAGGATAGCATGAGGAACAGCTTCTGGACAAGTGTTATTTAGATTTTGATAAAGGAGTGGTACGACCTTATGACGGGTCGCTGTTTGGATGAGATAGTTCCAGTTGATACTTGACTGGATTAGAGTCTTGATAGTGGAGGTAGTTGCGGCGTCTACTTGTGTACGGCAACAGCACAGGAGTAGCTCAATTTCTGGGCGAGAAGCTGTTGCTAGGTGTTGAGTGGGTGTTTGGGTTAAGGTAGACATTGAAAAAATTTAATCGACTAATTCTTTATTAATGCATATTTGTGTTCCACTTGTTCTCTGCTTTAATATTTTCTTATGAAAGTCCTTTATGAGAGTAACCCTTGACCTTTTCAGCGTACACATTAAAACAAAAATTCCAGTGGACGTTACGCCTTGGGCGTGCGCTGCGCCTAGTTTGGCAAAGTGGATCTGGTTGGACAATCGCCAGCATAGTACTCCTTATCGTTAGAGGTACGTTGCCGTTACTGTCCCTCTACCTCATGAAGCTTGTCGTGGATGCTGTTAGCATTGGACTGACATCTACCAACAAAGAATTTGCTTTCTCTCAGGTAGCCTTCTTCATTGTTCTTGCAGGTATAGTGTCCTTAGTTGATGCCTTGTGTAGTTCCTTTGCCGAACTGGTCAGTGAAGGGCAGGCAATGGTAGTAACTGACTACGTATACAGTATTCTCCATGCCAAGTCCATTGAGCTTGATTTGGAGTATTACGAAAATTCGCAATATTATGATACTTGGCATCGTGTCCAGCAAGAAGCTTTCTTCCGCCCCACCCGCATTGTCAATGGTCTAGCGTGGGTGACCCAAAACGGCATCTCCGTTTTGGCAATAGCCAGCTTGCTATTCTCGTTTCATTGGAGCGTTGCAGCCATCTTGTTATTTGCAACTATTCCAGGAGTCTTTGTTCGTCTGAGATATGCTAGTCAAATGTATCGCTGGAAGCATAAACGAACATCAGCAGAACGGCGAGCTCGGTATTTTAGTCGATTACTCACTGAAGACATTCACGCAAAGGAAATCAGACTATTTAATTTAGGAACTCTGTTCAATCAACGATTTCAAGAATTACGCTCGTTACTCCGCCGCGAACAATTAACAATTGCCACCAAACGTTCCGCTGAGCAGCTAATTACTCAAATCAGTGCCTCCATTGCCGTATTTAGTTCCTATGCTTTTATCGCTTACCAGACTGTGCAGGGCAGTTTTACCTTGGGTGACTTGGTAATGTATTACCAGGCTTTTAAGCGTGGACAAAATGATCTTCAGCGTATGTTGAGTAGTTTGGCTGGTCTTTATGAAGATAACCTGTTTCTTTCCCATCTTTATGAGTTTCTTGACTTGAAACCCAAAGTTGTAGAACCTTTACATCCTGAGCCTGTTCCCCAAACCCTACAAACTGGAATTGTGTTCGACCATGTGAATTTTCAGTATTCTACTACAACCCGAAAGGGACTTGAAAACATTACTCTAACGATTCAACCGGGGCAAGTGGTGGCGTTTGTCGGTGAGAACGGCGCAGGCAAAACTACTTTAATTAAACTGTTATGCCGATTGTACGACCCAACAGAGGGAGTTATAACTCTTGATGGTATCGATCTGCACCATTTTAAGACCACCGCACTACGCCGCCAAATTAGCGTAATTTTCCAGGATTATGCCAAGTACTATTTGACAGCTAAGGAGAATATATGGCTTGGCAACACAGACCTACCGTCCAATCATGAGCAGATTGCTGTAGCTGCTAGTCATGCAGGTGCTGATGAAGTAATCACTAGCTTACCCAATGGCTACAACACTATTCTTGGCAAATGGTTTGAACAGGGAGAAGAACTTAGCATTGGTCAGTGGCAGAAAGTCGCTTTAGCACGAGCTTTCCTACGCGATGCCAAAATTATTGTTCTTGACGAACCCACCAGTGCCCTAGATGCTAAAGCTGAAGAGGAGGTGTTCAAAAAATTCCGCCAGTTGGTTAAGGGTCGGATGGCTATTCTCATCAGTCATCGGCTATCCACAGTCAAAATGGTTGATTGTATTTATGTTTTGAAGAATGGAAAAATTGTTGAAAGCGGCAGCCATGATGAACTGGTGCAGTTAGGCGGTCATTACGCGCATTTATTTGAGACTCAGGCTCAATATTATAAGTAGGGCTAAAAGTAGCGACCCGTTGCAGATTCGCTACTTTTTACTTTTGCTGTAATGCGAATTATTAAATTATTGCTCTGTCAAAATAAAAAACAGGGATGCTGTAAGCCCTGAATTTCAATCGCAGAAGGCTTTCCTGGACTTGTCTAATCTTAATTCTTTAGCTGGATAAAGCACGACTCTTTACTCTTTTTTTATTAAATCTAGGTATTCTTTAGAATTTAGTCTACTTTTGACGCGGCTGCCAGAAGCTAGATATATCAGCTCCTAGCCCATTTAGTTTAGTAGTGATTTGTTC
>CAKZMA010001144.1 GCA_937127375.1 uncultured Coleofasciculus sp.
AGCTAAACTAGATAAAGTCCGTCCTATGATATTTTGCCTCCCCTAACCCAGAACATTAAAAATGACAAATGACGTAGCTTGCTTCTCAAGGGAGCGAGTATGACAAATGACAAATGACAAATGACGAATGACAAATGACAAAGAATCGATCTATTTTGCCTTTTCTGCGTTGGACTGTTCACTTGAAAAAATACCCCTGGCGCTCCATCCTCGGAGCGTTCTTAGTCGTAACTCTAGTATGGAGTAGTATCCCGTTGGGGGCTTTAGCTCGCAGCGAAACTCCACCGACGAACGCCGAATCAATCCAACCTTACTTAGATGGCGTCGTTGACCAGGTGACGGAGTTTAGCCTGGATAATGGGATGAAGTTTATCGTTCTAGAACGCCATCAAGCCCCCGTTGTCTCCTTTGCTACCTATGCTGATGTCGGTGGCGTTGATGAACCTGTCGGCAAAACGGGTGTGGCTCACTTTCTGGAACATTTAGCCTTTAAGGGAACCAATCAAATCGGCACCCGAAATTATCAGGCAGAAAAACCCCTGTTAAACCGCTTGGATCAGTTATCGGCACAAATTAAAGCCGCGAAAAAAGCCGGGAACGAGGCAAAGGTTGCCGAATTAAAAGAAGAATTTGCCCAAGTTGAAGCCCAAGCCGCTAGCTTGGTTAAGCAAAATGAGTTTGGTCAAATTGTTGAACAAGCCGGAGGTGTGGGGTTAAATGCCGCTACCTCCGCCGATGCGACAGTTTATTTTTACAGTTTCCCCTCCAACAAACTGGAACTGTGGATGTCTTTGGAGTCGGAACGCTTCCTGGAACCCGTGTTTCGGGAATTTTATAAAGAACAAGAGGTGATCCTCGAAGAACGGCGTCTGCGAACCGACAACTCGCCCATCGGTCAAATGATCGAGGCGTTTCTGGATACCGCGTTCCAAGTTCATCCCTATCGGCGTCCGGTAATTGGGTATGACGAAGACATCCGCAACCTGACTCGCGACGATGTGCGGCAATTCTTTGAAACCCACTATGTTCCCAGTGAATTAACCATGGCGGTAGTGGGCGATGTTGATCCCGACGAGGTTAAAGAGTTGGCTCAAACGTACTTCGGACGCTATGAGGCAAAACCCGCCGCCCCTGAAGTCAGCATTGTCGAACCTCCCCAGCAACAAACGCGGGAGGTGACGTTGGAACTACAGTCTCAACCCTGGTATTTAGAAGGATACCATCGACCCTCTCGTACCCATCCTGACCATGTAGTGTATGAAATTATCGGGCGTTTACTCAGCGATGGTCGCACCTCTCGCCTGTATGAATCGTTGGTTCAAGAAAAACAAGTCGCCCTCTCCGCTGCCGGATTTAGCGGGTTTCCGGGAGATAAGTATCCCAATCTGATGCTGTTATATGCCCTAACTGCACCAGGACATACCGTTGAAGAAGTCGCGACAGCCCTGGGAGAAGAAATTGAGCAACTCAAAACCGAACCCGTTTCAGCCCAAGAGTTGGAACGAGTGAAAACCCAAGCCCGTGCTGGCTTATTGCGATCGCTCGATTCTAATATGGGAATGGCACGTAATTTAGTGGAATATCAGGTGAAAACAGGCGACTGGCGCAATCTGTTTAATGAACTCCAGGCAATCGCCAAAGTTACACCGGCTGATATCCAACGGGTGGCTCAATCCACATTCACGCCCGACAATCGTACCATTGGACGATTGTTATCGAGTCAATAGTCTTATGTCTTATGTCAGGGAGTAGGCAATAGGCAATAGGCAATAGGCAATAGCGAACAGGGAACACCTCGGCTTCGCTCGGTAACACGCTCGGTGTGTAACAGGGAACAGTAAAGAATGTCCTAACCTGCCAAGGTAGCTGCTATATTCCTCAAACCCTTACATAAGACATAAGCACCAATGACGAATGACAATCAGAGCCGTTAACTTTAATTTTTCCCCTCTATTTAACTAATGAGCAATCTTACATTGAACAGATTCCGTCGAAAAGTCTGGCGCTGGTGTGGATTACTGGTTGCCACAATGCTGTTGGTTGTCGTATCGCGCACGCCTGCTGTGGCGGCTACGGCAAAGCATTATACTGAGTTAACCTTTCCGCCTCTATCAGAAATTCAGATCCCGGAGTATACTCGCTATCAACTGGATAATGGCATCGTTGTCTATTTAATGGAAGACCACGAATTGCCCTTGGTGAGTGGCACAGCGATGATTCGTACAGGCGATCGCTTGGAACCGGCTGATCAGGTGGGTTTAGCTAATATTACCGGAGAAGTTCTCCGCACTGGTGGGACAACAGAACATTCACCGGATCAACTAAATCAGTTACTCGAACAACGGGCGGCGTCTGTGGAAACAGGGATTAGCACGTCAAGTGGTAGCGCTAGTTTCAATGCCCTCAGTGAAGATGTGGATATGGTGTTTGACTTATTTGCTGAGGTAATTCAAAAGCCTGCCTTTGCTGAAGATAAGCTGGAGTTGGCGAAAAAGCAACAAGCGGGACAAATTGCCCGTCGCAATGATGATCCTAAAGATATTGCCAGTCGCGAATTTATTAAACTGATTTATGGGGATCAGAGTCCTTATGCCCGCACCATCGAATATGAAACCCTAGCCAATATCTCCCGTGACGATGTGGTGGAATTTTATCAGACATATTTCCATCCCGAACGGATGATTCTGGGTATCGTCGGGGATTTTGATTCCGAACAGATGCGATCGCGGATTCAGGAGAAGTTTGGTAATTGGAACCCCCCATCACCTCCCCCAGAGGTAACGGTACCCTCTGCGTCTCAGGCAAAGGAAGAGGGTTTATTTGTCGTGGAGCAGAACCAACTCACCCAAAGTTATGTGTATCTGGGACATATTGGCGGAGAATTTGATAATCCTGATTATCCGGCATTGGATGTGATGAATCAAATCCTGAATGGGTTTGGTGGACGTTTATTTAACGAAGTGCGATCGCGCCAAGGGTTAGCCTATTCCGTCTATGGCTTCTGGAGTCCTCGCCACGATTATCCTGGCATGTTTGTTGCGGGTGGACAAACTCGTTCTGAAGCAACCGTATCCTTGATTCAAGCGATTCGTTCAGAAATTGAGAAAATCCGCACCACCCCTGTCACCCCAGAAGAATTGGCGTCGGCGAAAGACCAAGTTTTGAACTCATTTGTGTTTAACTTCCAAGATCCCAGCCAAACCTTATCGCGGCTGATGCGATATGAATATTATGGGTATCCCGAAGATTTTCTCTTCCGCTATCAGCAGAAAGTGAAAGAGACGACAATTGAAGATGTCCAACGGGTGGCGCAAAAATATCTCCAACCCAATCAACTGGTTACATTAGTTGTCGGTAACACCAATGCGATTCAGCCCCCCTTAACCAGTCTGTCGAACAATGTTACATCGTTAGATATCACCATTCCCGAACAAAGCAGTTAGCGATGTAAATGGGTTTGTAGTGAGCACTTTAGTGCTTCAACGCCTAGCCGAAGAGGGCTAAAGTTCCCTCACTACGAAGCCTGT
>CAKZMA010001145.1 GCA_937127375.1 uncultured Coleofasciculus sp.
TTGCATGTTTTTTAACATTTAAGTTCGAGCGAAAATTCCATCCTTTCAAAATTATATATTTTTTATTTTGTATTAAGGTTAAAAAATCATAAGATTCAAGTGAAAAATTATCTGACCAATCAATTGTGATGGATTCTACATAGCGTGTGTAGTAGTCACTAAAAAGCCCGTATTTAGTCAAATGTTGTATTGATTTCCTGATTATAAAATCTGTTCTTCCTCTAAACATCATCCTTTTAGAAATGGGCAGATGCACACAAGAAGTAGGATAGCTACATAACAAGTTATTTCTAGTACCAACAAAAAACTCAGCATAATCGTCAAAAGGTATATTAACAACTTTTATATTATTCTCTATGGCACAAGCAATAACATGAGCTGAGATAAGCAAACTATTGCCAAGTTGACCAATTTTAGAATCGATTATTAATGTAGTTGATAAAAACATTTGATCTTATATTTATTTCGCAACTCTACATATCTTATTTCCCCTGATCCTGATTAGGTAGGATTTTTATAAAACAAGAAACATCCACAACCATAATTTTGATTGTCGGCTATTTCTTTGCGGGCATGACGTATTATGCCACCATCTGAAAATTTATCAGGAATCAGTGAAAACTCTTTTAATTGGAGGTCAGAGAAACTATTGATTATCTGTTCGTAAGAATAAATTCGATGAGCATTGAAGATAATTCGGGGTTTACCGATAGGTATAACAAACAAGAGAAAACCACCAACAGCTAGTACTCTTTTAAGTTCTATAATTGCCTTTAAGTCTCCATCTGGATCAAGAGGTTCACCATATCTTCCTAATCCAATATGTTCAACTACGTGCATACAAGAAAGGGAATTAATACTAGCACTTTTAAAGGGCAATGCCACTATATTTCCTACTTCTACAGATAGATTATCTAAGTTTAAATCGGGTATTCTATAATCATAGAATTTGACAGGTATGAAGGCAGAAACCATACTACAGAAGTATAGACTGGAAGAAATATCCACATGAAATTCTGGTTGAAGTTGTGCCAAAATTCGTGCGGCCCATGCTAGATGATACACATAGTGCCGATCAAAACGAGTAGAGGTAGTCTTTTCATTCAGAATTGCGCGTCGGTTTTTCCATTCTATAGGAAAGCGCTGTACACCAGCTTCCGCCTGCTTTTTATAAGCAATAAAGTCTTTTTGGAATTTTATATTATCAACAGCTTTTTTAATAGTAAATTTAATTTTTTTGTAGATCATTTTTGCTAATATTGTTTTCTTAAAATAATCTTTAAACATATTATATCTATTTTTATTGTTATTTATTATAGTTTGTTTTTACTTCAACAATGACTGATTTGGTAATTTTGCATAAATGTCACCCCAAATAAGTTCATCTTCTAGTAAATTAAGTTCCCTAAATAAATCATCTTTTGTGACCCATGTTGCTAAAAATAACTCCATTGATTCACTAACTGAAAAATTAAAATGATACTCTCCTAATAATACAAGAATATCCACGCAATCTTGAGCAGTTTTCATAAATTCTTTTGTAAATTCAAAAGAGAGTATTGGAATAGGTTTACTTAACCCTTTGAGTACTTTTTCTTCAAAACCTTCAACATCAATTTTACAAAAATTTGGTAATCCATACTCTTTGATAAGAGCATCTAATGTTGTCATAGGAACTTGCTCAATTTTATTCCATTTATTTTTTTTGAAACGACCTTTTGTTTTCCATTTGTTTGACATTGTTGAAAGAGTCAGTGCATTCTCACAAACAGATAATTCAACAAAACCGCTTTGATCACCAACTCCTTGACCTAATATTGTAACATTTTTATTTTTACCAAAAGTTTGCTCAAGTTTTTGTATACAACTGGATTGAGGTTCTAGGCATATTATTTTTGCATTTAATTTCAAAAAAATGCTTGTGTGTTTTCCAACGTTAGCTCCAATATCAAAACACAAATCA
Source organism: uncultured Coleofasciculus sp. (assembly GCA_937127375.1). GTDB lineage: Bacteria > Cyanobacteriota > Cyanobacteriia > Cyanobacteriales > Coleofasciculaceae > Coleofasciculus. The sequence goes on from CAKZMA010001145.1 coordinate 1,964, forward strand.
CCTTTTTTTATAAATTTTTTATAAAAATAAAACATTTTTTTTTCGCGCGTAATATTGACTGAATTATGCCCCCACAAATAGTAAGCTAACAGTCGAGCTTGCTCAAGACAATTTAATTCTTTTAGTATGATTTTAAGATAATTTTTAAGTGGATTCATTTTTGTTGAATACTTTTTGTTTTATATATAAATATTGCTCGAATTTTTGAAATAAATATTCGCATAATAGATAATATTTTTTCAGCCCATAAAAAACCTAATCTATGATGGAGTATATGGTGATACCAAGGCTTTAAAACTGGAGGTTTGATTTTAGCCAATTTCCAAGTAGAGTATGCTACTAGTGCTTTTCCTACAAAACCATTACGATAAGCATAAGTCATTGATATGTATAATCTGTTAAAAACATAATTTTTAAGTTCTGTGTTCAGTGATTTTTTTTGCTCTAAGCAATATTTACCAGCATGTTCTAAAGAAAGTAAAAGCCAAGGGTTTGGTTTTTGCTGGCGCAAATCATAAGCTAATGAATAACAACCAATACGCTTCATTAAAACAACTTCTTCGCTAAAAGCTATTTTTGATTTAGGATAAATTGCCGCCAATTTTAGACAAAGATTGAGCTCTTCTGCACCTTTTAAATAAGAGTAAAATCCTTCGACATTGTCTACTAAAGATTTAGATATCAAAATTTCATTAAATGTAAATCTTTGATTTAAGATTAATTCCAGAAATGATTGATACAAAATACTATTTGAAAACGATACATCTGCCATTAAATTTTCGTGAACTGAGATTAACTCTCGATCTCTAAATAGTTTTACCCCTCCAACAGTAACATCAACCTGGAAATGTCTTAATATCTGAACTTGATAATTAATAGAGTGAGGTAACAACAAATCGTCACTATCTAAGAATTTAACATATCGACCTTTAGCTAATTTTATTCCCAGATTTCGGGCAGAGCATTGTCCTTGATTGGTTGTGCGTATAGCTTTTATTTGAGGATTATTTCGCATACTCTTCTTAATGATATCCCATGTTCTGTCAGTTGAGCCATCATCAATGATAATAAGTTCAATACTTCCATAAGTCTGTCCCAGACAGCTTGCAATAGTTTCAGGTAAATACTTTTCTCGATTGAAACAGGGAATAATGATAGAAACTAATGGTTCATTCATCTGTTCTAGTAAAGTTATCTGCATAGCAGATTAGTTTTTATTTGACTTTTCCGGTTTTTATACTTTCCAACTTTAGGAATCGCAATAATATTGGTATGCCAAGGCCAGCTATGAATATCAGGATTAAGCAAAGGATATAGAACACCATACTTCAATTCTGGCAAAGGATTGGGATGACTTCTATTTACTTGATATATATCAAATAAATCTAGTGAAAAAAAACTGACGACGTCCTTGGGTTCAAAACCAAATCTTGATAGACCTAATTTGTAGACCTCAACTATAAATAATGGCAGCGATTTTTCTTGGAATAGTAGTTTCCCCCCTCTCAAGGCTAAAGGTTCAGCTCCTTCAATATCAATTTTGACCAGTGAAATATTTTGGTGTATTTTGTGCTTTTTAATTAAGTTATTAACTGTAGCAGATACCACTATCTCTCGCTTAAACAGTTCTTCTATTTCTGGACTAACTCTTAGAGATTGTCTGACATCTGAGCTTTCACTAGACCCAACCATAAACTCAACAAAGCCATTTGTATCCGTTACACAAACTTGTTCCAAGCAAATCTGTCTTAAACCAAGTATTTGAATTACTTTTCCCAGATGCTTAGCTGTTTGTGGTGAGGCTTCGATAGCAATAACCTTGCCATTCTCAGAAACTTTTTCCGCAAACATTGCAGAAAAATATCCCACATTAGCTCCTATATCCAAACAGCTATCTCCTTCTTGCAGCCATTGTTGAGCTATCTTTAGTTCAATTTCCTCGTAAGCCGGTTGACGCACATATAGATTGACTGAAGTCTTCACATCTGGAATACACAAAAACTTAAACCCTAGTTTAGTTAGATAAATGAAAGGTTTACCCTGTTTAAAATTGAGTCGGTACTGCCTAAAATTCTTACCAATCCGATGCACAATCGTTTGCAGGGGTTCTGGGTCATTTATCAGCAGATACATCGCTGATTTTAATTTATTGAAAATTATTTTAATTAATTTCATTGTTTTTGGCAATTGTAATTGTACCTAAATAATAGCCTGTTACATGTCATGAATTAATTGAAAACTCTTCCCTGATTTTCTGATTAAGATATCTAGTGCGACGTATTCGTCCCAAAAAATACCTTAGATTGTAAGATGGTAGCATTTTTTTGGGATAATGGGTATCAGAATAATTATCTCCATGACCATAAACATATACTGCGCCAGGGAAAGGAAGAGGAACAAGGGGTGTACCTAATTCTTCCAAACATTTTTGAATAACCGTATGGCCATGACTTAGTACCACACATTCAGCTATACTCTCACTATGGGTATTCAAAGGAAATTTAATTAGCCGACTACTGACAATCGCATTAGTTCCACAGTTGAAAAAGTTATCCCAGTAAATCCAACGACTGCCATATCGATAACGATATCCTTGCTTGAAGATCCAGCCATTAGCTGTTAAATTATTATTCGCATACTGAGCTAGTTTCCGACTGACTAGATCATCAGCATCCATAATCATGATAAAATGAGGTTTGAGTTCTCCTGCCCTTACCATTCCAACAGCCAGTTTTTTCCATTTGTCTTGCATGGTCAGATTGGTTGCAGCTTTTGATGTAGGAGGGGAAAAAACGACGCTAATAATTTCTACTCGATGATCATAGTTGTATTTCAATTTAGGAATTTCATGACAAACAACAATTATTTTAAAATTAGGATCTATTTGGTTGTAAGCAGAAAGTAGTGAATTCTCGAATAGGGTTGAAACTCGTTCCCAATTATTTGATGCAGCCTTTGATTTTAAAGCTATAATAAAACAAAGCATAGTCTAGTCAATTTATCCAATCTGTTCTATTCCAGTTATTATTTAGTTGGTGATTTAGCTTATAAGTTTTTTATAATAATCTTATCATTATCATTGATCTGATTAATAAGTGTACAACAAATATTTCTATATGTCAAGAGCTACTCTATAAAGAGTTAGAGTTTTTTGACCAATTTCATGCCAGTCAAGCCGATTACAAGCTTTTGTAACTAATTTTCTGATTTCCTTCAGGTCAATTTTGGTACTTTTTTCCAATGCTAAAAATAACTCTTGATCATTATTTGGAGCGTACAATAGCTTGTCAGCTTCTCCTAGAGTTTCCTGAATTCCTCCTAAGTTGGGAGCAATAATTGGCTTTCCGTATGACATGGCAACAACCAAACTGCTAGAAGTCAAGATATTTTCAAAAGGAAGTACTACAACTGTTGCGGCACTAAAAAACAGGTGCATTCTATCATCTTCTACAAATTCAGGATAAATAATAACCCCTGCTATTGTAGCAGCAATTTGCTTGATTTTCTGTCCGTAGGCTGAATTTAAAGGCTTGCCAACTATCAATAGAGTATCTTTTTTAAAGAAATGTTCATTTCTTCTCCACACTCTCAGTAACCGCTCTATTCCTTTGTAAGGTCTGATCATTCCCTGACTTAGATAAATGCGACCCGTGGAAGGCAAGCCAAGTTGCTTTCGAGCAGATTGTTCATCAATTAGATCTTGATAAATACCTCGATAATGTCCAATGGGTATAACTATAGCTTTGTTAGCATCAAACCTATAGTCCTGAACAATCGCTGCTATAGTTGAATGATTGTGTAGGATGAGCCGCTTAACTAACTTAACTAATATCCTTCTAACTCCCAATTCTAGTTTGGGAAACTTGGAATCATGGGAAATGCGATTGTGAATAGTCCAAACCACTGTTATACCTGAGCGGCGAGTCAGCAGTACATCGATTAAAAATTTGATACTGTAAATAAACTTTGTCAGCCATTGCTCACCTTTAATATAGGGACTGATCCAGTGTAAGTGCAAAACATCGAAATGCTGTTGACTAGTTTTAATAGTCCGCCAGATAGGAAAAACTCGGCGATAACCCCTAGGAAAATGCACCTGCACCCCATTTGACTCTAACGCCTTAGCCAAAAGAATCTGGTAAGGATTATCAACACGATAATCCGGCATCATCAACACCTGGATGGGTTGGGATGGCACAGAAGTCTCTGCACTCATTAGATCAACTCCCTAAAAAACCGTTCTGGACTAAATGCTTGATGCCTTCACTATACATTAAATGCCGGATTGCGCCGACATAGTGGCGGCAGGGGGAAGTCTTGATTCCTTTTTCTAAACGAACATTATACTCCTCAGGCAACAGCTCTACACCAAACTTAGAGCTACACAAAGCCAAGAGAGTTTGCTCAATGCGCCAGAAATGACCAATAATCCCAGAAATACCCAAAAATTCTTCAATCCAATCCAAATTTATAGATTTTTTCTGGATTAGTCCCAAACCTGAATTAAATCTCGGCTGCATGGTAAAACCCATAAACTCTCTGACAACAGTTGGTTCTACAGTATAGGCGCTGGCTATATCTCGATTGACACAGTTATACATATAAGTTGGAGATTCTATCCGCCTAAGTAACTCAGTCGGTTCTTGGAAAAACAATACATCGCTATCCAGCAGCAGCATACGATCACTCTCTAGGTAAGCTACAAAGTCAAACACTTTGGGTGAGAGGTGATTAGTCTGGCGAAATTCTAGACAGCGTGGATAGGGTTTTAGCAGCACTAGCATCTTTTCATCCGCCATCTTCCGGTCAATCAGGTGAGCATCTGGAAAGTGATGTTGGAGGATGTTATAACTTTCCTTCGTCAGAGTTCCGTCGTCATGTATGCAAAGACTATATTTTCGACCAGAATAATAGTAAAATGACTTTAGCGTCCAAATAAGATTTAGCCAATCTTTCGATGAAGTTAAGACATGAATTTCACAGGCAGGGTCAATTGTACCATTTATTGGTGCAGAACTTATAATTCTGCTTCTTATCGTATCGCGGTAATATGCTACACAAAGACCATATTTATATTTTTGTCTAATTTTTAAAACTAAAGATCCTAGAGACATCTAGTTAAACATTAATCTTTTAACTTTTTTAAAACAAATATTAACCAAAAGCCGCCTCTAATGGCTTATTTAAAGTTTATACACGCAACTTTTGGATGCCATGCAATATGTACAGAAAAACGAGCAAACTTAGCATTTGAACGACCAGGAAAGACCGGATTTCCTTCAACTATATTTCTAATTTTATATCCAAATTGCTTGAGATAAATTTCTATATCACTGGGGGTATTTCCCATATCAAAAGTTGTTGTACCAAACTCAAAAATACAACAGCTTACTTTTTGATTTTCCAACATGTGACGCGCTCCTAATAACACTTGATATTCAGCTCCTTCAACGTCAATTTTCAACAAATCAATTTGTGATATATTGTTTTCCTTGCAGTACTCATCAATAGTAATAGCTTCAATATTTTCTATACTAATTGGTTTTACATTGTAACCATAATTATGGAGAGGACGTTTAGCTAAAGTGTTCCAACCTGAATGAACTTCATCATATATATATAGCTTCATGATTTCTTTCTTATCTGCCACTAGCTTATGATTCAATATAATGTTATTGCGACCAGTTAGTTTACATAGTTTTGTCAATTTACTAAATGTAGAACTGCTAGCCTCAAATGCATGAACAATGCCTTGAAAACTTGTAAAGCGAGTTAATAATAAAGATATTTCACCAACATGGGCTCCAACATCAAAAACTATCATTCCTGGTCGTAAATAGTTAATGTAAAATGTGTACTCTGATCTTTCGACATCTACTAAGGAGGCTAACTTTTTTTTTCTCAATAAACGAGTATAAGTTTTGGAAATTGAATGTGATATTAGCTGATACATTTTATATTTATTTTGCAAAATTTTCATAGTAAATCTTTAGTAAATAGGTTTTGCTTTCCAATGTTCAAACCGCCATTGAGATTCAACCAAGCACACTCCATGAGAAAGGGGTGGAACTTCACCCGAACCATAAAAATCACCATCAATTACTGATAGCTGAGTAGCATTGCGAATAATATCTAAGCATATTCCATCTTTGATTAAAGAGTAAGTAATTTGATAACTAGCTGGGGGAAGAGGTAATCGATTAATTTTACAGACGAATGCTCCCCTTTCCGGAAGCACACCAAACTCCTCTTGAGTTAGACGATTATGGTGGAGAAATACTGGAACTTCAAATTTTGTTTTAACAGCTATGCTGGCAATTACTCTAGAGAGCAACTTTTTGGATTTATTCTCAAAATATAAATATATATCTATATTTTGACCTACTTTTGCTACATCTAAAACATTACCTGTTTCATCTTTAAACTCAATCGCTACAACTCTAATCTCACCTGTTCCTTGTCGGTCGGAACGATCACGAATAGAGACTAAATTACTTGATAAGCTAGTTAGGTAACATGTTATACCTTCTGTCTGGCTACCAATATACCTAACCTTGCCTTGATGGAGTACAACACTATGACGGCAAATTTTTTCTACAACTGCCATATTATGACTCACAAATAACACTGTTCGCCCTTCTTTGCCTACTTCTTCGATTTTACCCGAACACTTTTTCTGAAACGCCGCATCTCCTA
>CAKZMA010001146.1 GCA_937127375.1 uncultured Coleofasciculus sp.
ACATTTGAAGTAAACTTGAACCATCCCGAAGTTTTAGAACACCGTCATCAGAAAAAACGTGTAACAGATTTGCTCAAGTCATTAGGGTTTGTTGGTGCTATGTATTTCGACAATATGACCCTTGAAGAATTTAACTACTTTGTTAGTCTTTATCCACGGGTAATGCAAAGCGAATCAAATTAACTATGTCGGTAATGTCATATTTCCAATGGATAGCGTATCAATTTTGTTACGCTATTTTTTAGATCAAACTTGATGAAAACCAACATAGTGAGTAGACTCCAGGGGCTTATGGTGGAATTTAGCTTTGGGTTGATTGGGTCTGGAGCTGGAGTGTTTCCGCTGTAGAAGTTTCATACAGTCTCACAGTCCAATCAAGACTGGTAGCGATTTCCCGGCGTGAGCGGACTGCCAGCCGCGCCCTGATTCTCTCTGACCGTGGAGCTAAATTAACTGGCGCGTGCTGGTAGCGGGAAATCGAGCGAAGCGATCTGCCAGTCTGGCGTTTAGTTAGGTTCACCACGGTGCAAACCCTATGAAATCCATACCCTGACTGGATTCCACCTTTCACGGTTCAAAAGTCTTGATGCTGTTCGATTTTTAAAAACCTATGGATGACAGTCTGTCAGTTTGTCTTTGAGCGGTTTTTAAAAACAGAAACTAAGTAGAACAACCCTTTATAGTATCATGTCCGGGTGTATGGCGTATCTATTATGCCTATAGTTTCTGAATGAATTCTTTGTGCTACCGCCGTCACCGAGTCCGCCATCGTCTTCCCGCTGTGAGGGATTTTGTACAGAATTGCTTCACAGTCTCTAGTAACCAACGCCAGGGGCTAGATGAAAACTCAACCGACACCAGGGGCGGGTAGCTCTGACTAACGAAGCTATCCAACAACATTTTTTATAGAACGATCGCGATCGCGCTCTAGACTCTAAGATAAAAAGCGCTAGATTCATTGGGTCGAGCATGAAGATTGACCGACACGGCAAGGCAAAAATTCTCAGCCAGCAAGAGATTCAGTTGTTATTCAACCACGGCTTGCAGAACGATCGCGATCGCGCCCTGTTCGGCATCTGCCTATTCTGTGCCTGTCGAGTTAATGAAGCTTGTACCCTGCGAACCAGGGACGTGTATGACCACAAGGGTAGGGTTTTACCAAAACTGATCATCCGAAAGGGAAACACCAAAGGCAAGCTAGCCACTCGCACCATCCCAGTCATCGAAGATTTGCGCTCCTTATTAATTGCCCATCAGAAAAACGCGGGTGAGGTGTATCTATTTCCTGGTCGGCATAGCCATTACCAGCCTGACTCAGCCGATGACACTTTGAGGAAAGCCTGTAAGCGGGTTGGTCTAATTGGGGTCAGCTCCCACTCGTTCCGTCGAACAGCCTTGACTCAGATGAGTGATAATGGAACCCCGCTGAGAGTGATAATGGAGATATCGGGACATCGGAACATGGCACAGGTAGCCGTGTACATCGAGGTTCGGGATGAGCAGGTCTTAGGAGCTGTGACGGGCTTATCAATGTTATCTCCTACCTCTGTATCCGAAATACAATTATTTCCCGGAGTCTCCTCGTCGGTGCAGGAAGTCGATCAACCCTTGTAATCCTTAGCCTGAGTATGTTTTCGGCTAATGAGAAAGGTATAGGTCAAGGTAGGTATTTTATTGCAGACATGCATGGCAGACATGGTTAATTTATTGCAGATATAAAGAATTTATTGCAGACATAGCAAAAAGAATTGACTGATTTTGTCCTATGGAATTATCCTGAGAATTGACCTCAATCGGGTTGGGTTAGCTGATTAGCTACCCTAGACGGATAAAAAATGTCCCGCCGTTCTTATTCGTCTCTAAAGAAGGCGGGAATATTAGTGTAAAAACTTTTCAATACAATGAACAATCAAATAAATTCCAAAGGTATCTCTGTATCTAAAGAACGCTCTGTGAATCATTTGACTATTCAAAGCACCTCTAGTGTATCTAACCTAGAGTCATTCCGCAATCAGGTTATCCAGGAGTGGCAGCAGTCCGGTGTCAGGCTCGATTACATCTTCTGGCTCTTCCACAACTTCTCCGAAAACGGCTCAGGTCTATTTATCGCCGATGCTGATGAAGCCCGTTCCCGCCTCAACATGCCCCGGCTGGACTTGTCGCATCAGCAGTACTTCTGGGGGTTTAAGGACTTATTCGGGAATATACAGATCAAGGTCAACCTTCAGTCGCGCAAGTATATGTGTCCGAAGGGGTCCACTTCCGACGCCTTCTTCCTTCCCCTGATGGAGTATCCCGACTGTAAGGATATCAAGCAGATCATGCAGGACTTCCATTCGGTGGCTGTAGGCGAAGGTGTAAAGAAATGTGCCAGCCTCATTTCCAATGGTGAAAAGTCTATGCTGCCCATCTCCATAGTGGGAGTCAACTGTTCCCTGCCTGATGTTGACAAGCGACTTATACTAAGCGAATTCCTTCTCACCGCAGCCGAGCTTAAGCGTCGTGTCTTTGTCGCTTTTGACTTTGACTGGCAAAGTAACAAGCAAGTCGGTAAGGCTCTCCTTAAGACTCACGCCGCTTATCAGGCAATGGGCTTAGATACTTATACCCCTATTTGGAAAAGTGGTCACAAGGGGATTGATGACTATCTTGGTTCGTTAAAACCGAATATGCGCCGTGAGGCTATTATAGGGTTTGTTTCTAACCCAGGTGATAGTTTGACTTTTGAACAAGTCCGAGAACAACTAGAGAAGATATACTCCCAGGAACCCGGAAAGAAAAGTAAACTAAAAACGGCTCAAGATATCTATGCTTCCATCATAGATGAGTACCAAAGTGATTGGAAATACTCTCTATCTCATAATTCCTGGTTTCAGTGGAATGGTAAATATTGGGAAAAACAGCCCAATATGGTCATAGCCAGTAATGTACAGTTGTTGCTTGAAGCTCGTAATATTCGCTTTGGGACTTCTAGCAAAATTGATGACATTGTTAAACAAATGTCTCGTAAGTTACTCGTCAAGAACTGGCTAACAATTAATCAAAAACGAGATAAAAAGGGCAACGTCTTACCCCCGCGATATATCAATCTGTTGAATGGCATTTACGATATACAGGAGCGGAAGTTACTTCCACACTGTAAGAGTAGTATGTTCCTCTCAGTAGTTAACCGAGAATATAGCCCAATAGAAACTACTGGGAGTGTTCTGACGGATTTGGAGAAGTATGCCCCAACCTGGTATAAATCCTACTTGGATATTATGAACGGGAATAAAACTAAACTTCTCAAGTTGGTAGCCGCTATTAATGGGGTGCTTACCCATCGCTTGTCCTACCATCACAAATTTATTACTCTTATCGGTTCTCCTGGTAGTGGTAAATCATCTTTTGCCCGTCTTCTAAACCGTATGGTAGGTGACGATAATACTACATTCACCTCCTTAAAGAAATTGAGTTCTGAGTATACAATAGCCAGCTTAATTAACTCTCAGTTGGTCGTTTGTGACGATGAGGAAAAACAGACAGATTTTGAATACTTACGAAAGCTTACTGGGTCAGGCAAGGTTGAATATCGACAGATATACGGCAAGCCGTCTGCTGCTGAATTCCTAGGAAGTATTCTAGTTAACGCAGTTCATAACCCATTTGCTGGGGATATAGCTGGACTAGAGCGGCGTATATTTTTGCTGAAGTTTGACGGGCGCTTTAAACACCGCGATACTGCAGTAGAGGATTACATTTGGGAGCATGAGTTAGAGCCACTAATGGCGATCGCCCTGTCAATGCCTGAAGTAGAGGTTGACGGATATCTATTAGAGAAATTCCAATACTCGGACAGTAACTCCCTTAACGATAAATGGATGGCTGTGTGTGACTCGGAAGCCATAGCCAGTTGGATGGACTTAAACCTGATACAAGGTAGTCCAGATAACTTTATGCCTATTGGTGAGTTCTTTGAGTCATTCTGTAACTACTGCGATGACAATAAATTTAACAAATTAAACAGTAATACCTTTAGCAAGCGTCTATCCGAGTATTTAGACATACTCGGATGGAAGCACTCTAAAAAGCAAATGCGACACCGGGGTAAAAAGGTACGGGGTGTTAGCGGTATAAAGTTACGTGTGAGCCAGGACCCGGTTGGATATGTACCAGGGGAAGACATCCCCCCAACCATCACAGAAATTTTAACCACCCCCCAATCCGCATCGGTACTATCGGTACACTCTCCATCAATCCCAGTCATCGAGTGCGTTTCAGACGTACCGATACCCGATATGACTATCGGTACATCATCGGTACAGTCATCCAAATCATCGGTACACCATCCCGACCCGGTGAGTGACCCGGTGGAGTACGATCGCAATTTAGATCAGACCACTGTACCGATGAATTCTGAAAGTGTACCGATGAATTCTGAGGTATCGGTACAGCCAGAACCCTTTCACAGAGCCGATAGTACCGATAGTACCGATAGTACCGATAAAAACCCAACCCCCCAGAAAATGTTTGAGCTGGTGATGACTGATGATGCTGCTTGGGAAAAGTGGGAATCAGCTAATGGTTCCTATCCCAACCCCAAGTCAAACAATGTCAAAAGTTCTAAAAAGCTATGTAAGAAAGTGATAGAGCAGTTGATTAACTGCACTACTAGGGAAGACGTTGAACAAAAAGAAGCTTCTCCCAACTATCAATGCCAGTTTGTCTGGGTTCGTGAGATAGCAAAGATGTTTGATTATTCTGAGTATCATCACTACTTAGAATGCCTGAAGCGCTCTCAGCAGTCCCTGTTCTGATAGGTACTAAAATACCCCTACGCGCTCGATGAGTAGGGGTTTAGTAAAATTCCTAGAGGGAATCAATGTATTCTGTTATTTTCTGGTTCATTGATTTCCCTTCTTTCTTAGCTTCTTGTTTTAACTTTTCCTTTTGTTCTTCTGACATTCGGATCTCAACTCGTTCCTGTTTATCTTTAGACCGCTTACCCATATAACCTCTAGTTAGTTGACTTGTGACCGGACACCATCTACTATAAGATTATCAACACGGTAACGTCACTGGCAGGAGATCCGACCTCCCACCAGCGATACTCCCTGTTGTGTACACCAACAAAGGAGCAAATATATTATGCCTGAAGCTACTAACAGGTATCAATCTATCGCCTGGGTACTGGTTTACAGTTCTCGAACAAGAACTAAGGATTGAAATAATTAAACCCGAACCAGCATTAGGGGTAGGCTTAACCTTTTAGCTTCTAGCCAGCCTGCCCCTCTCTTCCCAGCTCAATGCATGAGAACTGGGGATTAAAGTAATGTATCAGCATGAACAGGGGCTTGTTAGTTATGTCGTGTTCAAATCATCGGACTCCACTCAATTCTCAAGAATTGAGTTCCCAAGTTTTTGATTGTATAGACATTTTAGACCAGATAGTTCTTTTGTTTGGGCTTCTCGAAATTTGCCAGGAAAAGCTAAGCAATCCATCTGAGGAATTAGATAAACATCTTTTTCTTTTGATGGACTCCTTCTTTATTCAAGTTGAACCATCTATCGCTCAACTTCGCTGTAAATTACGTTGCGTATTTGAGGAACTGCGTTAGCCTGAAAATCACGCTTCGCTTAAAGCTTTGACAATTTGATTAACCTGTTCTTGTGTTAGACATTTTTGTGTTTTGAGGAGAAAACTCTTTAAGATTCTCAAATTGCTTAACACAGGAACAGAGCATTCCTTAGCGTCAATCCATCTGGCAGAGATAAAGACCACCGGGGCATGAACAAAGTCGGGCGGCAGATTAGGAATTAATGGGCGTATCCATTTGTAGAAGCAGCGCTGGTGATAAAGACTTTGTTTCGTGGGACTGTTTTGAAACGGTATCCAGTTATTCCCCTCTCGGCGTTTCCAGTTATCGCGGTAAGCAGCAAAAGACCCTTTCCAGTTTTTCACCTCAATTAAAAACACACCATTAGGGCTAACTATCAAGCGGTCAACCTCTGTTACTTTATCGCCAACTGGGATAAGGGCATTAGGAAAACAAAACCAGGTATCGGGTAAAGATTCAAAAGCTAGTGAATAGGAGACAAAAGATTCACCGATTGTTCCTTTGATGGAGTTCTGTAATTGTTTGACATCATGAGATATCGAGGTAAACCTTTCTAGTAAAGTTCCATTAAAAGGTTGAGCAATCTTTTTTCGACCAGCCGCTTTACTTTGCTTAACCTGACTTTGGAATTGTTCACGTAAACGAGAAGATTGTTGAAGAGTTTGCATAAAAATAACCGGGGATGATTAAGATAACAATATCCCAATTGTGTTAAGAGCAGTCAGGTATTGCTGTTGGTTAGCTTCGTTAGTCAGGGTGAGTTGGGAAAGTTTTGATGGTCGAGGTTTGTAGGTAATCCCTTAGCGATTTTGTACAAAATCCCTCACAGCGGGAAGATGATGGCGTAAGCCTACGGCGACGGGACCCGCTTGTGGGTGGCGCCCAGCTTCGCGTCTTGGGGAGTGACCCTGAGGGCAGGGCGTGGCCCGGAGCTTGCCGGAGGGCAGCCGCCCCAGTGGTCAAACAGCCGACAGGCTATCTTTTACTTGAGAATAGAGGCGTTAATGGCATAGCCCAACCCCCGCGAAACTTAGACCAGGAGAAGGATACAGCGAAAGTTTACAACAATTTACACAATTATTAATAAGTATTAACTAATGGAAGAGATAGAGAATCTGAAGCCTCAGGCTGAACGTTTAGCGGAAATATACGCTCTAAGCGGTCGAGATGACCTTGTAAGGTATGCTGAACGCATTTTAGGATGTTCTACTCGTTTAACCTATCGCCATGCTCCTGAGCGTGACAAACCTTGTAGTATGGCTCTTAACGTCGATGAGATTAACTGGTGTCGTGTCCGCCTATGTCCTCCCTGCTCCCTGGCTAAGTCAGGAAAACTCAGAGCCAAGCTTTTTAAAGTTGTTCCTCGTATACGCGAAGCACTTCCTACTCATCAGTTTGTCTTTTTAACTCTTACCTGTCGCAATGATTTAGTTGCCAACTCCCGTCAGACTATTGGTATTTTGAATGACGGTTGGAGACGATTATCGAGACTGAAGAATTTTCCGGCTGTAGGTGCTTTAAGGTCGATTGAGGTTACTATGCCTTATGATGTCTACTATCAGGGGCGTTTTATTGACCGTATGGGTGATAAATCTTTCAAGGTCTGGTGTCGCCAAAATAACCCAAATTGGAATCAATTGGAAAAACGTCCCACTGATGAGTGTAATTGGCATCTTCACTGCTTGTTAATAGTCCCTCAGTGTTACTTCAGTGGTTATCGCTATTGGAATCATGATATTTGGGTAGATAATTGGCAGCAGTCCGCTCGACTTTCCTATCAACCTGTAGTTGAAGTTCACAAAGTTACCCCCAGGTCAAAGGGTCAGACTCTTGATGAAGCCATTCTAGAAATCTCTAAATACACGACAAAACCTGATGATTTAATTCAGTCTCCTGAATGGACTATAGAGTTAACTGATCAGATTAAAGGAATTAAGTCTTATAGTGTTTCGGGTGTTTTTCGCGATTTTATTAGGCAAAACGAGTTAGACCGTTTAGAGGCTACTGGGAATTTAGGAGATGAACAAAAGCAGGATGGAGCAATAGTTCGATTTACTTGGAATTATCAAACTAAGTCTTATAATTTAGTTCAACTGGGTTCTTTGCATTATGATTAAAAGAATGCCTTGAGGTTTCTCAACACTTGAATCGTGTTTGTTGTATTTTTCAAGAGTGAGTATTTCACATTCGTAGATTTTTATAATATTTTTACTTTATGTTGATGTTAAATAGCTAGAATTATAGTAGTAGAGTTCTCGCTATATCAATGAAAGGATTCACAAAACATAAATCAAATAAATCTAAAAAGATTCGGCTTTATCAATCAGATGCTATTCCGGAAAAGATGCCAGGATTTGTTGGTAAGGAAACTACTCGTTGTAAGTGCTGTGGACGATGGACATTTGAAGTAAACTTGAACCATCCCGAAGTTTTAGAACACCGTCATCAGAAAA
>CAKZMA010001147.1 GCA_937127375.1 uncultured Coleofasciculus sp.
CGACTTTACGCCAAGGAGCAAAGGCATTTTGTACACCAAATAAAGCGGGGCTGACGGTGGGGTAATGGCGGCGCAAGACACTTAACATACTGTTGTTGTCAATCCAATCTAAACCCCATTGAGTATAGACTTCGGCGGTGTAGTCTTTGGTGAAGAATCGATCGCTCTTGAGTCGTCGGGATGCCATTAGGATAAAGATACGGAAAGCTGTGTCACTAAAGCCAAACCCGGCGGGTGGGTTTTCGGCAAACATACCGACCATTAAATCAACGCTGTTGATGTCGTTGTTGTAAACGTCCCGGAGTTCCTTTGCCCATTGCGGGTTCTCGGTGATGTCCTCAAAGGTTTTGACTCGTTCACGACCAATGAGTTCACGGAATTGATTATAACGGGGAACGCCGCGTTCGCGATCGCGTAATATATCCACAGCAGCTAAATCGAAAACTTCGCCGTTATCCCGGACTAATTGCTGTAGTAAACGCGGGTAGTTATGTAAGGTAATCGCCCCAGGATGAGTAATGCCAAAGGAGTAGAATAAATCGGGCATCCCTACTTTATCGACTAGCGCCCGACTGCGATTTCCTGATACTTCAAATAGATTTTCGGTAAATCGCAATTCCCCATTGTCGAGAGAGTAAAATTCAAACTCATCTGGCATTAAGGGATGCATCCGATAGACGGAGACAAATTCTTCGGTGAGATAGTAGGGGGCAGTGTGGTGATCTGTCGTTGAGCCGACAATCCCACTCAGGAGTTCCCCCTCTCCAATGCGCCCAAATAAGCGTTTGACATGTGAACCTAATAATCCCCACCAGTTAGCGTTCATAGCAATTTCTAAAGCTGGATGTCCTAGGATTGCAGGCGTCCATTCAACGGTGTGGATTTTAGCGAGTAAGGCGGCGTTAATCAGTCGGGCGTGGTTGAACAGATCATCGTCTGTCCAGTCGGGATATTCATTTTTGAGATGATCACATACGGTGTTATGTTCTTTGACAAATAGAGTATGTAACATACTCAAACCCACCCACCAGTTTTCATCAAAACCAACGAGATCAACGCCATTTTCAGGGTTAATGGGTAATAAGTCATCCTCGCCAATAATTAGCTTCCCATCACTATGAGTCCGCAGCTTATCAATGGTTTCTTGATCACTGCCATAAATTTGCGACGCATCCCACCAATGAGTAACTCGGTTCAGAAAGGTAGGCGGATTTTTGGTATCTTCGTCGGGGCGGGTTGAGTCGGGTAATGTTGTTCCTACTTCTAAAGGTCGATAGTCTTGGGGCCAGGGATCATCGGCTTCTAGAGGAATCTCAATTTTCTTGTCTAATGTACCCCCATGGGCAAACCAGTCATGGGTTTGAAATTGAATCCAAGAGGCGGCATGTAGGTTTAATGTGCTAGCGGGTACAAATTCATCCCGTGTCAGTAGTTGGCGGCTAATTGTGCGCGGATTGGGTTCGAGTAAATTCTTTTGGTCAGGGTGAGTGTATTGGAGGGGAACATTGCGTCCAAAACGGGAACCCGCCCGACCCATTTCTGGTTGTTCCAGGTCATTAAAACTCCCGTCTGCTGTGCGAATCTTGAGATGGTCACCCTCTGGACTGGGTGTAGGTTGTGTCCCCTCACCTTGGGTCGGTAATTTTGCGGTATCATGTAGATTTTCTTCCCGCAGCCGGTTCCGGAACTGGAATAACTTGACTAATGCCAAGGGAACGGGGAATTGATGCCAAGGTTTTTGCTGACCTCGACCTGATTGGGATGATTTAGCCATGATGTTAATTCCTTTTATTTGGATACAATATTTAACAATTCTGTCGGAGCGTAATCGGGACGAAAACCAATAGTCTTTATAGTAAATCTCTATCTTGTTTCCGACAAGCCCTTTGAGTAAATTTCCTGAATTAATCTCAACTCTCCCCAATTTATACCAATTCAAGGGCTGCGAGTTCTCAGCCGTTAACTTTTATTGTCCCTACCTCCTGATCTTATGGTGCTAACACCCCTCAGCCCATTCGCCACAAAACCTGAATACTTTTAACAAAACTTAAAATACCTCCCCATTTTTTTCAGGATTTGCCATAATCAAAAAATTAGAATATTCTGGATTTTTGTCGCCACCTGACAAAAAGGCATACCTACGAATCAAGTCCGGAAATGCCAACATACCTTAAACCCTGTGTATCCACTGCATCTTCTATAAACATCCGCTGCTGGCAATAACGAATGACATGACCAATGACAACGATATCATTTTTCAACCGCTAACATTCCGAAACCTCACCGTCAGTAATCGCATCTTTCGGTCGAATATTTCCGGCAGATTCGATAATTATGACGGTTCCGGAAACCAAGCCCGAATCAATTGGGAACAAAAGTTTGCCCAGGGAGGCGTCGGCGCGATTATTTCATCGTTTACGCCAGTACAAATTCGCGGACGAATCCTGCCAAATTATGCCACGATTGACAGAGATGACCGTATTCCATTCTGGCGTAAACTTGGTGAGGTGGTGCATGAGTACGACTGTAAATTTATCATGCAACTGAGCCATTCTGGGCGTCAGCAGGATGTGAGTGGCGTAGAAAACCTTAATTTAAAAGCCCTCAGTTCAACCAGTATCACAGAATCGTTTCATGGTTTTGAATGCCAAGCCATGACCAAGGCTGAGATTCAAGAAACAGTTCAGGCGTTTGCGGCGGGGGCGAGACGGGCGCGAGAGGCGGGATTGGATGGGGTAGAACTACATAGTGCTAATGGTTATTTAATTACCCAATTTCTCAGTTCTGGGATTAATGACCGCCATGATGAATATGGGGGATCATTAGAAAATCGCGCTCGCTTTTTGTTAGAGATTATTAAAGCCATTCGTCAGGAAGTGGGTGATGACTTTCACCTTCAAGCCAAGATTAGTGCGGTGGAGTATAATAATGCTGTGATTCCCTGGGAAAAACCAGGGAATACGCTAGAGGATTCGATTCAAGTCTGTCAGTGGATGGAAGCGGCTGGAGTGGATGCAATTCATGTTTCTACGGGGAGTATATTTCCTCATCCCTTGAACCCTCCTGGTGAATTTCCCCGCATCGAGGCGATGCGCTGGTATGATTTGATGTTATCCAGTGGGATTCATACCTTTCGCAACTATTTATTATTTCGGTTTCCCCTGTTGCATCCGATTTTCTTATTCTTATGGAATCGGGTTCAGAAACAGACCCAAGACCAACCGATTCAGGGATTAGAGGTAAAGGCGCAAGCTTTGAACGAGTCGTTCCAGAGGTTTGTGAGTTCTGAACAGATGCAGGAACTTCTACAAAAGTATCAGGGGGTTAGTATTCGTCACGCGGCTGAGATTAAAAAGCAGGTGAATATTCCAGTGATATGTACTGGAGGCTTTCAACAGGCGTCCTATATTCGTCAGGCTATTCAGGAGAACTTCTGTGATGCGGTTAGTATTGCCCGCCCTTTGGTGGCGAATAATGACCTAGTGCATCAGTTTAAGGCAGGAAAAGACTTGCCTGAACGCCCTTGTACTTACTGCAACAAATGTTTACTTAATGCCTTAGAAAATCCCCTGGGTTGTTATGAGTTAAGTCGCTATAATAATTCCGATGAAATGATTGCAGAAATTATGACTGTGTTTGACCCTGCACCTTTTTAGGAAACGGCGAGTAGAGACGTAGCATGCTACGTCTCTACAGCTTGCCAAATCACTAATCACAAATCACCAATGAAAAATTATGGACAACTCAACGCCATTAAAGTCAACGGGGAAGGCGTTTAAGAAACTATTGATTGTGATTGCGGGGGTTATCCTCGTCGCCATTATTGGTTTGGTTTCTCCCCTAGTCTTAAATAATCCTGTCGATTATGATGATATTAATAATCACTTTAAATATGGTTCAATTGGCAGTGAACCAGAAAATGGAGTACCTTACTGGATTTGGAAAGTTTTACCCGCCGTATTTCCTGACCAATTACCCAGTGAAGGCTATCAATCGTTGGGCTTTCTTTACGAACCCGGAAAAGACCGTCCCATTGGATTTTCTCAGCGTCGCGTCTTGATTGACCGTGTTGGCTTAAATTGTGCGATTTGCCATGTGGGTTCACTGCGGGATACGCCTGAAAGTGAACCTCAAATTATCCCCACGATGCCCTCAAATACGGTAAATCTACAAGGGTATATTCAGTTTCTGGGCAAAACGGCTTTGGATGAACGATTCACTCCTAACCGAATCTTAGCCGAAATTGATGCCCAAGGGGGAAAATTTAATCCGATTCAGAAGCTGATTTATCGTTATCTGGTTATTCCCCAAACGAGAGATGCGTTGATTACTCAAGCAAGTCAACTGGCTTTTTTAAATGAACAACCGGATTGGGGACCAGGACGAGTGGATACATTTAATCCTTATAAATCAATTCAATTTAGCTTCCCGATGGACGAGTTAGAAGAGGATGAAAAAATTGGCACGGCGGATTTACCCTCTATCTGGAATCAAAAACCCCGTGAAGGATTACAACTGCATTGGGATGGGGATAATAAATCGGTTCATGAACGTAATTTAAGTGCGGCGTTGGGTGCAGGGGTGACACCAGTTACAGCGGATTTGGAACGGATTAAACGGATTGAGGATTGGTTGTGGGAACTTCCTTCTCCGGCTTATCCGTACCCGATTAATCAGGAATTAGCAGCTAAGGGTCAGCCCATTTATCAAAATAATTGTGCCAGTTGTCACGCCTTTGGCGGGGCGAAGGTGGGTAAAGTGACGCCGATTGGGGAAATTAGTACTGACCCGCATCGGTTGGATTCTTATACCTACACGTTACTGTCTAATCAAAATACCCTGTTTGTAGGGACGCCGGAACGGTTCAAGAATTTCCGTAAGACCGATGGTTATGCCAATATGCCATTAGATGGAATCTGGTTGCGATCGCCTTATTTGCACAATGGGTCTGTACCGACGCTACGAGACTTGTTAGAGGCTCCAGACACCCGTCCTCAAGTATTCTATCGCGGTTATGATGTGTTTGATCAAGAAAATGTCGGTTTTGTCTCAACCATTGCCCAAGAGAAGGGGAAGCAGTATTTTAAATTTGACACGACTGTACCGGGCAATAGTAACAGGGGTCATCTGTATGGCATCGAACTTTCGTCGGAGGATAAAGCCGCATTGGTTGAGTATCTGAAAACGCTTTAAGTTTTTTAGAATCAGGAGCAAAAATCATGAATGCTTATGCAAAATGGTTTAGTCGCATGGTCTGGTTAGGTATTGTGGTGAATATGTTTTTTGTGATTCCCCTCTGCTTTTTCCCAGACGTTCTGCTTTCGCTATTAAAGATGCAAATACCCGTGCCAATTATCTGGGTACGGGCGGCTGGACTCTTACTACTGGAACTAAGTATTTTGTATATTCCGGGAGCAATTGATCCTTATCGCTACAAAGCAACCGCTTGGATGTCAGTGGTCGTCACACGCGGCGCAGGCGCTACCTTTTTTCTGAGTGCTGTTTTGTTCTTTGGGCAAGATTTAGGATTTCTCACAATTGCTTTAGTCGATGTATTCTTCATAATTGTCCAAGGAACTCTGTTATTCTTGGCGATGAAGACTCAACAACCTGCGATGTCAGAAACCGCCCAAGAGTTTTCCTAAATCGGTCATTTTTGCGGAAGAATTTGAATAGGTAGGGGCGACCCGCTGGCATTGCTTAATAATTGGAGTTCACTCAATTATAGCTATCGCCATAAAAGTTAGGACATTTAAGGCTGAAACCAACCTGTATCAATAATAAATTGTCTCCTATCTGCCTTAGCATCTTCTTCCTTTTACTCTAGATAGGGTCGCCTTCTACTCTCTCAATTTGCCTAACTGGGATGCTTCCCCCTACAGGTTTTTGATGAAACAGACTACGAATTAATTCAAGTCAAGAAATAAAGGAGCAATTTTATGGAAAGTACACCATCAAAAATTGGACGAACCATTACCGCGATCGCAATCATTCTAATATTACTAATTGGTAGTGTGGGATATCTGGCGTGGTATAATCTTTTTCGCGAAGTAGATACCTATTACGAATCAGTCGAGGATCATTTTAAATACGGATCAATTGGCAGCGAAAATGCCGAAGGTGTTCCCTATTGGATTTGGTTAGTATTACCTCGAATTTTTCCCGATAAACTCCCAAAACCCGGTGGTTATACCTCTCTCGGCATTACCTGGGAAGAAGGACAAGAATTACCCGTTGGCTTTTCCAAAAAAATTATTGGCTTTCCCCGCCAAGGGATAACCTGTGCGCTGTGTCATAGTGCCACCTATCGCCAAACCCCGAAAGATAAGCCAACGATTGTTCCCGGAGGACCTTCTAATAAATTTAATCTGCAAGGGTATATTCGCTTTCTCGGTGACTGTGCCACGGATACCCGATTTAATGCCGACTATATTTTAGATGAAATTAGCTATAATTACGACCTGTCTTTGTTTGACAAATTACTCTATCGGTTTATTATTATTCCCCGCACCCGGAAAGAGTTATTAGAGTTTAAAGAAACCTTTGCCTGGATGGAAGAACGACCCGACCAAGGACCTGGACGTATTGCCCCCTTTAATCCGGTGAAGTTTCGAGTTTTGGGGTTACCTCTAGATGACACAATCGGCAATTCCGATATGATGTCGATTTGGAATCGAAATCAACATGAAGGATTTGCCTTACATTGGGATGGGTTAGAAACATCACTCACAGAAACTGTGAACACTGGGGCGATTGGTGATGGGGCGACGAAGGAGTCAATTAATATTCAGGGATTAAAGCGGGTGGAGGATTATATTCGTCAATTACCGCCGCCGAAATATCCGTACACAATTGACCAAGGTTTAGCGGCAAAAGGGAGTCAAATTTTTGAGAGTAACTGCGCCACTTGTCATGCATTTGGTGGCGAACGAACCGGAACCGTTATTCCTATTGATGAGATTGGCACAGACCGCTATCGTTTAGATATGTGGACGCAAGAAGCGGCTGATGCGTATAATGAGTTTGCCGAGGGGTATGATTGGGATTTTGATCAGCTTCGCAAAACGAATGGATATGTGGCTGTAGCCTTAGATGGGTTGTGGTTAAGAGCGCCCTATTTGCATAATGGTTCTGTCCCCTATTTAACGGATTTATTGGAGATGCCGGAGAAGCGGACAATGGTGTTTTACAGAGGATATGATGTGTATAATCCGGAAAAAGTGGGCTTTGTTGCTGAAGGCGTAGCGGCGGAGAAAGAGGGATTTAAATATGATACCAGGGTGACGGCAAATAGTAATCAAGGTCATGTTTATGGCACCGAGTTGGCGGCTGAGGATAAGTTGGCGTTGATTGAGTATTTGAAGACGCTTTAATGTTGTCCTATGTCTTTTGTCATTTGTTCTTTGTCAACACATCCCCTAAAAAATGGTAAGATTTTGGCATAAGGGTAAAGCCGACAAACCTGCACTCCTGTACCCTTTATTTGTTAAGGGGTGATTATAAATCCCATGACTGACTCCAATAAAACACAACTAACGTTGCAAAAAATCCTGGATAGCCTGGATCATTTAAGGATGGAGGAACTGCGAACGCTGCAAAAGGCGACAAATGAGCGAATTCAACATCGTGTTGATGCTTTGGGTAAGCCGCTACTGAGTGACTTAGTGGCAGGGTTGGAATGGACTGAAGAGTATAAAGAGAATCCACCTATCTCAGATGCCCGACTCCAGGAAATCAAAGATGGGGCAAGACCAACTGATACTGAATTAGAGTATATTGCTGAAGCGTTGGAAATGGATACTGAGGAACTTTTGCAGATGCTGCGTTTTCGTCAAATTTGAAAACACTAAGCCGGGAACTAAAGTTCCGGCTAAAAGCTAAAACCCGTTAAAACGGGTTCATATTATGCCCGGTCAAACACCCCTAATAACAACGCCTGAAACCCTTGTTATTACGGCATTACAATTCAAGGAAAAAAGGTCAAACCTTTTCATATCCTTGCACCACTATCAGGGCAAATGTACCATTGCTACCCCTGCTCCCTCTGCT
>CAKZMA010001148.1 GCA_937127375.1 uncultured Coleofasciculus sp.
AAGATCATAAAACTATGACAGAAAAAATAATGCATCTCTACAAGAATTACAATGAGGTGCAAGATATGGGGAACTGTGCCAAGATATATATCCAGAAAGAATTAAATATTCATGCTATGATGTCTAGATTTGAAGAAACTATAGAAAATCTACTATAAAGCTAGATGAGTGTCAAAAATAAAGTAAGTTTTTATCAACCAATCATAATAATCGGTGCGGCTCGCTCCGGGACAAATATGTTGCGTGACGTCCTAACTCAGTTACCAGGCTTTGGTACCTGGCCATGTGATGAAATCAACTATATCTGGCGACATGGTAACCATAGAAAATTAACTGATGAATTTAGCCCTGAACTGGCTACAGCAGAAATACAATCATTCATTCGTACAGCTTTCGCCAAACTAGCTAAAAAGCAAGCTCTTTTCTATGTTGTTGAAAAAACCTGCGCTAACTCCCTTCGTGTTGCCTTTGTTAATCGAGTGTTACCCAATGCTAAATTTATCTTTATTGTTCGTGACGGTAGGGATGTAATCGCTTCGGCTCAAAAGCGATGGGTAGCCTCATTAGATATTCCTTATATCTTACGAAAAGCACGTTTTGTTCCACCTCAAGATATCCCATACTATGCTTCTCAATATATCGGGAATCGAGTTTATCGTTTGCTGTCACGAGAACATCGACTCGCATTTTGGGGACCTCGCTTTGAAGGTATGGAAAAGGTGTTGAATCAGTATTCTTTACCTGAAGTTTGCGCTCTTCAATGGCAGCGATGCGTAAAAATAGCAGAACATGACCTGAGCCAAATCGAATTAACACGTATACATCAGTTAAGATATGAAGACTTGGTTGCGAATCCGCTCAAAGAATTATCCAGCATCAGCACTTTTTTGAAGGTTGATATTTCCGCAGAGTACAGCGAAAAGTTAATTCAGGGGATATCAACCGACAGTGTAGGTCGGTGGAAACAGGAGCTGAATCCAAATACATTGAAGTTGATCCAACCGCTTATTCAGGATACTCTAAAGCATTACGGCTATCTTTAAAATTTGTTGAGCCATCAATTTTTCCTGATGATTTTCAGCAAACGTTGTACCCTAAATTATGGTGTGTGAGGTTGTGTGTGAATTTATGTATATTAAATTTTGGAAGCGAGTTGTTGACTTGATAGCGGCTCTAATTGGGCTTGTAATCTTAGCTATACCAATGGCTGTGATTGCTCTTCTTATCGGGGTAACATCAGGACGCCCAATTCTATTCACTCAGGATAGAGTAGGTAAAAACGGCAAAGTTTTTCGGATGAAAAAGTTTCGCACAATGACTGTGCAAAAAAGAAACACCTGTTCGATTACTGTCGCTAATGATCAACGCATTACTCCGATTGGACGATTTCTCAGACGCTGGAAATTGGATGAACTCCCTCAACTGTGGAACGTACTTCTGGGTGAAATGAGTTTAGTTGGTCCCAGACCCGATGTACCTGGTTATGCCGACAAGCTACGGGGAAATTACCGTCGCCTCCTCGTGCTGCGACCTGGAATAACGGGGCCAGCAACCCTAGCCTACCGTAACGAGGAAGCGATTCTTGCCCAAGTGGATGACCCTATTCGTTACAACGATGAAGTCATTTACCCAGACAAAGTGCGTCGGAATTTAGAGTATCTTGATCATTGCTCTTTCTCAAAAGACTTATACTACATTTGGAAGACTTTATCTCTGGCGAGACAGAGTTAGATTTCACCCTACTGAATTAGTTAGCTAGAGCAGTGCCTAGACCCATTCTCCTCTCAACACCTCATATAGGTGACCAGGAGCTAAAATTCGTCAAAGAAGCCTTTGAAACGAACTGGATTGCCCCGGTTGGACCCCATATTAACGCCTTCGAGCAAGAATTTTGTCAAGTTGTTGGTACTCGCCATGGCGCTGCGGTTAGTTCGGGTACAGCGGCTTTGCATCTTGCTCTCCGACTGATAGGCATTGAGGCTGGGGATGAGGTTTTTTGCTCAACGCTTACGTTTATTGCTTCTGCCAGTCCAATTACCTACCTAGGCGCGAATCCTGTCTTCATAGATAGCGATCGCGTATCCTGGAATATGAACCCCAACCTATTGCAGGACGCCCTGGCTCACCGCGCTAAGATAGGCAGATTGCCCAAAGCTGTCATTCTCGTTCATCTCTATGGTCAAAGCGCCGATATTGACCCGATTCTAGAAGCCTGTAACGCCTATGAAATCCCCCTGATCGAAGACGCTGCCGAAGCATTGGGAGCAACCTATAAAGGTCGCTCCCCAGGAGCCTTTGGCAAAATCGGGATCTACTCCTTCAACGGCAATAAAATTATTACCACCTCTGGCGGCGGTATGCTGGTCTCAGATGACCCAGACCTAGTGGCTCAAGCCCGCTTCCTAGCTACCCAAGCCCGTGATCCAGCCCCCCATTACCAACACTCAGAAATCGGCTACAACTATCGTCTCAGCAACGTTTTAGCGGGGATTGGTCGCGGTCAATTGCGTGTTCTTAAAGATAGAGTTGCTGCCAGACGACATAACTTTGAAGTATACCAACAGGAACTAGGCAACCTCCCAGGACTTGAATTCATGCCAGAGGCGGCTTTTGGACGTGCCACGCGCTGGCTAACTTGCTTGACCATTGATCCAACCCGCTTTGGTTCAGACCGAGAAGAAATTCGCCTTACCCTTGCCCAACAGCAAATTGAAGCCCGTCCGGTTTGGAAACCCCTACACTTACAACCTGTATTCTCCGGTTGTGAATGTATTGGAGGGGCAGTTGCCGAAGATTTATTTAACCGGGGTCTGTGTCTACCTTCTGGTTCTAACCTGACCTCTGAAGACCTAGAGAGAGTTATCAATGGCATTAAGGGACTCTGGGGAGTTGGTTCAGTTTAATCTGAAGTTCCCCCAAGCAAAAAATCAAAACTGCCTCACCGTGCGGCTT
>CAKZMA010001149.1 GCA_937127375.1 uncultured Coleofasciculus sp.
ATTTGTCATTTGTCATTCGTCATTTGTCATTTGTCACATAATTCTTGTACTTGGTTGGGGCGGGTTTAGTTGTATCTGGGTGAGGGAAGAAACGATAGTAGTAAAACCCGCCCCTACAGCCCGGATTTCCCGGTTTTCAGATATCGTTTAACTTGTGGTAACGAGAGTTGGTTCTACATGTTGTTGTGCATGTTCTAGAATTGCTTTAGCCGCCTGCCGCCCGGATAGGGTCGCTCCTTCCATACTATCGATGTAATCTTGTTGAGTGTAGCTACCTGCCAAGAAGAAGTTGCTCACTGAGGTTTTTTGGTTAGGACGATAGGGGTCCATGCCCGGAGCTTCTCGGTAAAGCGATTGAGCTAATTTAACCACACTGTACCAGGTCATGTTCAAGTCTCGCGAAGAGGGGAAGAGTTCATGGACTTGCTGGAGGACATGGTGGGCGATGGATTCATTAGTTTGCCGGATAAATGGATCACCGGGCGTTAGCACTAATTGCAACAATGACCCTTGCCCTTCTTTGTAATAGTCACCAGGACTGGTTAAGGCTAAATCGGCAAAGCAGGAAAAATCCGCATCGGGAGTATAGAGGAGATTATCCATCCCTGTCGCTTGTGCCAGTTGCTTCCTTTTTTGAGGATCGTGGAGTTCTGTCACCCAACCATCAAACCGCAGTTGTACAGTGGCGACAGGTACGGTATCCAACTTGTAGAGATTGTCAAACTCTGACCATTTGCGCCATGATTCTGGCAATAGACGCTGCACTCCTGGCACATCAGCGGCGCAAACGTAGGCATCAGCGGTAATGGTTTCTTCGCTTTCGCCTTGGGCGATGACTAAACCTGTCACGTTAGCTGAGTTTCCTGTCTCGGTGTAGAGGATGTCTCTCACTCTTCGCCGAGTATAAATTTTTGCTCCTCGTGCTTCCAGGTAATTGATAATCGGTTGATGTAAATATTCATTTGGCGAACCTTCCAGCATCCTGAGAACAGAGGCTTCTGTTTTCGCAGCAAAGAACTGGAAGATTGTCAACATGCAACGGGCAGAGATATTCTCGGTATCGATAAAACCGAGGGCGTAGGCAATGGGATTCCACATCCGCTTTAAGCTGCCGTTAGATCCCCCATGCTTGCGGAACCAGTCGGCAAAGCTAATTTTGTCTAAGTCGCGAATGGTTTGCATTGCCCCATCAAAGTCGATCAAGCCGCGTACTAGGGGACTGGTTCCGAGTGCGATCGCGTTTTGTAGCTTATCCTGAGGTGATAACTGGGAGGTGGTGAAAAAGGCTTTGAGTCCGTTAAATGGCGCTCCTGTGATAAAGCGAAAATCTAGCGCCCCCGTGCGCCCACCCCGATTAATAAAGGTATGGGTATGTTCCTTGAGACGTAGGTTCTCTAATGCCCCTACCTTCTGCATCAAGTCAAACAAGTTGTAGTAGCAGCCAAAGAAGACGTGCAACCCCATCTCAATGTGATTGCCCTCGCTGTCTACCCAACTGCCAACTTTGCCGCCCACGAATGGACGGGATTCAAAGATTTCGACCTCATGTCCGGCATCGACTAATTCTACAGCCGTCGCCATTCCGGCAAGTCCTGCCCCAACGATCGCAACGCGCATCGTAGCCCTTCCTTTTCAGTTTTCTTTACAGATTGTAATAGAATTTGGGTTCCAAATGCAGCCTATCGGCTTGCGATCGCCGTTGATCCCAGTTTTGTTTGCGGGGATGAAATTTTGATAAAGTTGGCTAAACCGACTTGCTGATGTCAGCCAATAGGAATTAGAATGTACAGAGTGTCTTACATGTTATACATTACGTATTACAGACTTACCAGTCTACAAAAATTGGGTAACGCGAATATCTCGCCAAAGAGAAAGCAGGCAAGGTTACTCAATTAGAACATCAGGGTTGCTAATCAAAGGTAAAACACCCGTCAAAGTACTTCTACTGACTTAGGGTCTTAGACGTGAGCCTAATCCTAACCAAGCCGGCAGGCAATAGCAGTGTTAATGTCACTGTTTTTGCTCAATCATTCTTAATGCAACTCAAATGTGTTTGAACAACAAAGAACTTAAAAAAGAGGAAGAGAAAGTATTACTATCTTCCCTAGCGGTTGAAGTCGATACGATTTTTCTGAAGCTTCGTAAAGCGGATCAAGTCATTCGCCATGAACTGAGCTTACTCGAACATCCCAACATTCAATCATTTGAGAAGAGTCAGGTTGAGCCAATCAATGTAGAACAATTAAAAAAAATTATTTATAAAATTCCGCCTCAACATTTATTGGTGGATGAGTATGTTCTCTACATGCTTGACAGCAAGACAACGAGCATATTCGGTTTAGTTGAAGATTATAATCATTCCCTGGAACGTCGAGCGAAACTGCAACACAGCAATAATCAGAGTGATTTAAAGAATGTTGATGAAAATTTAGCTTATGCAATTCGTCGTTTGGGGGCGATGATCTATCATTTAAATATTCACTTAAATTTGCTAACGGTTTTGTTAGTTAAAGCACCAGTTATTACCGATAATCAGCAAATCACCATTAACGAAAGCAAAGATAAGTTAGAAAAAAAGCTGCTGGATGACTGGGATAAATGGCAGGACAATGTTCGGTTTCTAGAAATCACTATTGATGAACCTTATGCGATTGTAACTTGGGTAATGGAAGAGCTTGGTGGAGATGCCATTCTCCAGCATGAGCAAGGCAATTGGCAATTGATGACGATTAGCACAAGCCGATTCGATGCTAAAGCCTTTGAACCCGTGAATATTTCCTC
>CAKZMA010001150.1 GCA_937127375.1 uncultured Coleofasciculus sp.
AGGGGGATCGACAATGTACCGCATAGCAGAGCAAACTGCTATAAGTGCAAGCTTTTCAGCCATCCAGGAGGGATGGATTGCACTTATAGTCGGCTTTAAACCTCCTCTAACTCTTGATAGATAAGGGTTAGAGGGTTGTGCAGCAAACCCTACTTAATAACAGCAGCAATCAAACCCCCAGCTAACCAGATATAGGAGACAATCGCCAGCCAAAACAGCACCCGCTCAATGATACTTTTCTTACCACCGCCGTGATGCATTCCGCCCTTGTGTTCTTTTTTGCCACCCCAGCGCAGCCAAGCCAGAACCCCGGTGACAGCGAGAAAGGCAATGTTTAACCAAAATGTATAGTCAATCGCAAAACGTTGTGTTTCAGCTTGACTCTGCCCAGTGCTTTCTGGCAAAAGCCCGAATAGGGAAAAGCCATAGTGCATAACAATCGCTGTCGCCACCAACGCCGCTAAAAAGATACCTAGGATATAGAATGCCATTTTCCAGCCGTAGTATTTGGCATGAATCCGAATTACCGGGAACACAACTAAATCACTAAAGATAAACGCGATTACCCCAGCAAAACTTACCCCATTGGCATAGAGAACCGAAGCCAAGGGAATATTTCCCATGGAACCGATAAACGTAAAAAATGCCGCAACGGGTCCAATAATTGTATTTTCTAGAATTGCCAAAAATCCGGGATTACCACCTTGTCCAGAACCAATAAACAGGAACTGAAAAAACGATCGCGGCACAAATACAGCAATCGCACCCGCCACAGTAAAGCCGATGGTTACGTCTTTCCAAACCATCATCCATTCCATAAAATATTTGCGGGCAACCTGTTTCCATCCCTGTAGAGTTTGAATCTTCTCTTTCCAGTCGGGAACATCTTCTCCCTCATTTGCCTCGCCTTCATTATCCCGCAGTCGTTTGCGTACCTTTCTGATTAGCTTCGTGGGGCGAGTAAACCGCACGATTAGCCACATGAAAATAATCAGCAGAAGTCCACCCACATACTCGCCAACAACAAATTGCCAACCGAGGAAAACCGCAATAATAAATCCTAACTCAACCACTAAATTGGTTGAGGCGAGTAAGAAAGCCAGGGAAGGAACAAAACCGGCTCCTTTTTTAAATAATGATTTTGTTGTCGCTAGGGCAGCAAAACTACAGGAACTCGAGATGAACCCGAAAAAGGTTCCTAAGGCGACGCTCCCTTTTCCCGCTTCACCCATGGTTTGTTTCATGCGTTCGCGAGTCACAAAAACTTGGATAGCGCTACTAATCACATAACCCAGGATAAACGCCCATAACGCTTTCCAGAAAAAGCCGAGTGAGGTTAGCACTGCCTCACTATACAGTTGCCAAAAGTTTGCATTGTTCATGCTAATTTTTTTTTATCGTCTTGTAACTAGCCAACGGACTTTCCTGATTGATTTCTGATCAATCTTGTTGAGAAAATCCATCAAACGGAATTGACCTAATTTCCCCCCGGAAACTCAATCACTGAGTAACCTGCTGCATAAGTGTTGTGGGGGGTGGGTAGAGAGCGATTTTAAGGTTGACTTAGATTACTGCCCTCTCACTTTTTACTGTAGAAACTTGTGGGTGCGATCGCGTCCAACTAAAGAATGAGCTGTAATATCTGACTAAGGGTGGACAACGGTTTCATTTTGATTTCATGACTAGATGATATGAGAATTTTTTTAGTCGAAGATGAACCCGATTTAGGCGCGGCGATTAAGCGGGCGTTGAATCAAGAGGCTTATGTGGTGGATTGGGTTTTGGATGGTGTCCAAGCCTGGGAATACCTAGAATTCGATTTGTCATTTGTGTGCTTCCTTGCTTCCTTAGCAGGGCGGGTTTAGTCATATCCAGGTGCAAAAGAAACGATAATAGTGAAACCCGCCCCTACACCCCTACACCCCTATACCCCATCTCCCTGATCAGATGAATCAAAATCAATTATTCCGCTCAACTCGATGGCGACTGGCTGGTTGGTATGCTGGCGTTATGGGTTTAATTTTAGGCGTTTCCGGGTTTTGGGTTCGCGCCAGGGTGTCTGGAGGTTCGGGGTTAGGGTTGTCGATTGCTCGTGCGATCGCCCAAGCTCATCAGGTACTATTCAGGTGGAGAGTGAGTTAGGCAAGGGTAGCCAGTTTACGATTCGCTTATCCAAGAAAATTTAAATGGATTTTTGTAACTTTTCATACATTTTGCTACCATGAAAGAATAGTAATTATAAACAAAGCAAAATAGAATTAGCTTCTAGGGTTCCGATTTCGGATTCAACCGCCGAAATGACTGGTCCAAGAGAAGCAGGCTACCCCAAAAAGATTTTATCAATCCGCATGGATTACTAAATCAGTAGCCCCACGGCGGGAGAAAAGCCCGGGAGATGTTGGCGAAGGCAAGAGTCGTCACACTCCTGGGTATTTTTCCTGTTTTTTAGTGACATTAATCTGGAGAAATTTATGAGTGAGTCATTTCCATTTCAACGCCCGAATAACAACCCCAATGGATACCCCAGCGAAGCTCAACGTGCTTTAGAACGAGAACAACAGCTTCCTTTAACTGGTTGGCAACAAGAAGTTGATCAAGGGTTAGACTACGGTTTAGAAGCGGCTGAAAGTATCCGCGATCGCACGATTCCTACGTTTTCGCGAGGTGAATTGCCCCACTATGCGGGGATTAATACCTTTATGAAAGCGCCCTATTTAGAAGATGTGCGTCAAGTTGGCAATTATGACGTAGCGATTATCGGGGTTCCCCATGATTCCGGTACAACTTATCGCCCGGGTACGCGGTTTGGTCCCCAAGGGATTCGTCGGATTAGCGCCTTGTATACGCCGTACAATTTTGAATTAGGTGTTGATTTACGGGAACAAATTACCCTCTGTGATGTGGGCGATGTTTTTACGATTCCGGCGAATAATGAAAAGTCTTTTGATCAAATATCCAAGGGAATTGCTCACGTTTTTAGTTCCGGTGCATTCCCAATTATTTTAGGTGGCGATCATTCGATTGGATTTGCCACAGTGCGGGGAATTTGTCGGCATCTGGGGGATAAAAAAGTCGGCATTATTCACTTTGATCGCCATGTCGATACCCAAGAAACCGATCTCGATGAACGGATGCATACTTGTCCTTGGTTTCACGCCACTAATATCAAAAATGCTCCGGCTAAAAACCTAGTCCAACTGGGAATTGGTGGCTGGCAAGTCCCGCGTCAAGGGGTTAAAGTTTGTCGAGAACGAGCTACGAATATTCTCACGGTTACCGATATTACAGAAATGGGATTAGATGCGGCAGCCGATTTTGCCATAAAACGCGCCACTGATGGGACAGATTGTGTCTGGATTAGTTTTGATATTGATTGTATTGATGCTGGATTTGTTCCCGGAACTGGGTGGCCCGAACCGGGTGGTTTACTGCCTCGTGAAGCCCTCTATTTGCTCAAGAAAGTTGTCCAAAATGTTCCCGTTTGTGGGTTAGAAGTGGTCGAAGTTTCACCCCCTTATGATATTAGTGATATGACCTCGCTCATGGCAACCCGGGTGATTTGTGATACGATGGGTCATTTAGTCGTATCGGGTCAGCTTCCTCGCCAGGAAAAGCCGGATTACATTCAAATGAATTATCAAGCTGAAATGGTGGAATGGGTTTAATTGATTTAAGTATAAAATGGCATAAATGGAGAGAATTGGGGGAGGGATAAAGCGTGCATGAAACCGATATGACCAAAGCGTTAATTTTAACAGTGCGCCAATGGTGGGAGGAACAACCCTCTCGTCCGCAAATTGATAGGATTCACCTGACAGTGGGGCAATTCACTTGTGTGGAACCTGCTAGTTTGCACTTTGCGTTTGCGGCACAGACTCAAACGGGTTTTTTAGAGGGAGTAAAATTAGCGATTCACGAGACGCCTTTGGTCGCATTCTGTCACGCCTGTCAAGCAGAATATAAACCCGAAATTGGATTGCACTATTCTTGTCCTAGTTGTCAATCTCCGATGGAAGATATTCGTTCGGGACGAGAACTGAAAATCGATCGCATTGAATATGCTCAATCTTTTGCGGAAATTTAAGCTATCTAACTAATAATGCACCAAACCGTTGAAGCTGCTTTAGAAATTAACTTACTCCACGCTAACCAAGCGGGAGCCAATCACAATCGCGCCCATTTTGATCAGTGGGGAATTACCTGTCTGAATATCATGAGTAGTCCCGGTGCGGGAAAAACGGTGCTGTTAGAGCGTACTTTAGCCGCCCTGAATCCTGACTTAAAAATGGCAGTAATTGAAGGGGATATGACAACGGAATTAGACGCCGAACGGCTGCGTCAATACGGTGTTCCTGTGATTGCGATTAATACCGGACGTTCCTGTCATCTTGACTCAAAGATGGTATCAGGAGGACTTCACACTTTAGCAGCGGACTACAATCCAGGGGAATTTGATCTCGTTTTTGTTGAGAATGTCGGTAATCTGGTTTGTCCGGCTGAATTTGAAGTGGGAGAACATGGGAAAGTGGCACTTCTAAGTGTCACTGAGGGAGAGGATAAACCCTTGAAATATCCAATTATGTTTCAAGCAGCCGACTGCTTATTAATTAGCAAAATTGACTTAGCTCCTTACCTGGATATTGATCTCAACCGTCTAGAATCTAACGTGCGTCAAATCAATCCCCAGGTAACGATTATTCGGCTCTCGGCTAAAACAGGTGAAGGATTAGAAACCTGGTTAAGTTGGTTGCGAACTCAGGTAAATTAATCAAAATGTCTATCTAATGGATGAATGCTGAATAGGGTTGAATGGGTTATGATTACAGAGTTCAAGTTCTAAAGTCTCAATTAAGTATGTTCAGGATAATCAATCCAGTTTCGGGCAATTCTCAACGATACCGGGCGAAAAAGATGCTGTCAGTTCTTTTGTCGATGGCATTAGTGGCATTGACTTGGACAGGCACTTTATTTAATCCTATGCCTACAGCCCAGGCTTTAACTGTGAAAATGACACCATTTATGGTTGCTGATAGTAACCCTGTTGACGAAGTATTCGGTTCGGGAACCAGCGACCAAATTCAAGGAAAAGCCAAAGAAGATATTGGCACAGTAGAACGAAATATGGGCAAAGCCAAGGAAGATATTAAAGGTGCAGCCAAGCAAGTCCAAGGGCGGGCGGAACAAGATACAGGGCGAGTGAAAAATCGCGCTGACGATGCAGGATCGGATATGGAAAAGGCGTCTGAAAATTTAGGAGATGCGATTAAGAGTTTGTTTGGAGAATAGTAGCTAATACCAAGTTGCAGTCTAAGGTAGAATCTGTCATGCTGAGCAGAATGCAGTGAAACGGAATGACGCGAAGCATCTGTCCAGATTCGCGTATCTCCTTCCTCGCTATAGCAAAAGCTTCACGCTTCGCTCTTCCTAGACATGATAGAACGGAACGCAACTCGGTATAAGACGGTTGTCTGAACGAATGGGCTACAAACTGCTCAACAAATGGTAAAATTAGTGAGTCAATAACGGCTTTTTTGACTTCAGTAGAAACGTTTCAGTAGAGCGTCTCTACTGAATTTTTAATTTTTTGATAGTATGGCGGCTCTTTCCCCAATTGTTAAACCCGTTAGCCAGATGCAACTAGCACCCGGCAGTGCTGTGACAATTCCTAATGTCAACTGGCAGGAATTTGAGTCTATTTTGTCAGAGTTAGGAGAAAAACGTGCAGCAAGACTTGCTTACAGCCAGGGAAGGTTAGAAATTAGGGTTCCTTTTCCTGAGCATGAAAAACCGAAGGATATTATTTCAGATATTGTCAAGCTATTGCTTAAGGCGACAAGTAGGCGATATGAACCTTTTGGTTCAACGACGTTTAAAAAGGAAGGTGCAGCAGGCGTTGAACCAGATGCCTGTTTCTATATTCAGAATTATCAACAAATGATTGGTCGTCGCCGACTTGAACCCGATGATCCACCGCCTGATTTGGCAATTGAGTCAGATGTTACCTCGAAAACAACATTGGATGCTTATCAAGCGATTGGCGTTCCAGAAGTCTGGGTTTATGATAGTGGCAAGTTGATAATTTATGTACTAAGAGAAGGGGAGTATAAACAATCAGATAGTAGTCCAACGTTTCCAGGAATTTCGATCACTCAGGTTATTCCGGCTACCGTAAAACGGTCATGGCAAGTGGGACATGTTCAGGCGTTAGAGGAGTTTGAAAGCGCGGTTATTAGAGGAAATTGTTAACGTTTTATCAAGTCTGGTAGAGGTTATTATGGCAGAGTGAGGGGTCTCTGGATTTTCCGTTTGTCGTTTGTCGTTGCGCTGTCTTCGCCATAGTTGAAAAACCTAACCCCCCAGCCCCCTTCCCTGCGAGGGAAGGGGGAGTCAGAAAGGGGGAGTCAAAAAGGGGGAGTCAAAAAGGGGGAGTCAAAAAGGGGGAG
>CAKZMA010001151.1 GCA_937127375.1 uncultured Coleofasciculus sp.
AACTGGCTAATCAAATTTGTCAACATGTTTATGATTTGGCATTAATGGCGCAACGAGGCTTTGACGCCAACGGAATGAAGGCGTTTGTCGAGCGGTCGAATCAAGTGTTGACGCGGTTGACTGAGCGTTAGATACCTTAGGGGCGCACCGACGTGCGCCCTTTATCAAGGTACACCTTGCACCGACGTTTTAGGTGTCAACTTAAGCTAAAACCCCCTCTCCCCCAGCCCCTCTCCCACCGGGGGAGAGGGGAGCAATCCCTGTTCCCTGACGAATGACCAAGATATGATGGAGTACGGACTATAACTTAGAGGCTAATCATGTCACGCAAATGTCAACTCACCGGGAAAAAAGC
This sequence comes from uncultured Coleofasciculus sp., assembly GCA_937127375.1. GTDB lineage: Bacteria > Cyanobacteriota > Cyanobacteriia > Cyanobacteriales > Coleofasciculaceae > Coleofasciculus. The sequence goes on from CAKZMA010001151.1 coordinate 356, forward strand.
CAACAACGCTTACGCTATCTCCCACTCCCACCGCCGCACCAAGAAACTTCAAGAAGCCAATCTGCAATCAAAGCGCGTCTGGTGGCAAGAAGGCAATCGCTGGGTGAAGCTGAGACTCTCAACTAAGGCGATTAAAACCCTAGATAAGAAGGGACTGCAAGCCATGGCGAAGGAAGCAGGAATTAACTTAAATAATTACTAATGTGCAGGGGGGCAGGGGAGATGAGCCTTGATTTTACCCCTCCCTAACCCTCCCCTTGCCAAGGGGAGGGAACTCATGACCCATAAGCAAAAATTATTCCCTGGACTGATATGTTTTCTCTAATCAGTGGGTAAGCTAGGGATAGATAGCTGACGACTAACGTATCAGCGTTCCCAGATGGATTGAGTCAATTATACCTTAGGCAGAGGTTAACGACTGATATCTCAACAAACATAACAGTTAATCTCTTGTCCCATCCGGACAAGTCAAACAAAGATAAACTAAGACATAGGGTGAGCTTTTGGAGTCTTGGGGAGCGCTAAGTTATACCGTTACTATTCTTCGTGAGGGCAGACCTCATCGAGAGCCTCCTTATCGTTCAATGGATTGAAAACGTCTGACAGGAAACTCCCATGTCAACTCTCAAGCAATACTTCCAGAGTGCCAAACATCTATTCCACTCGGTTCGGCGATTAGGACGAGCCATCATCAAAGGATTAGTGAATTGGCTGTTGCGCGTTTTAATGCGGCTATGGAGAAACCCGTCTCGCCTGACTCAGCAGGGGTTTGTCCTCCCCACGGTAGTAATGGTAATGCTGGTGGTCACCTTGTTGACAACAGCGATTGTATTTCGCTCCTTTGACCGCGCCAAAAATGCCAGTAACTTCCGGGTGAATCAGGCGGTACTCAATGCAGCAACCCCAGCGATTGACCGGGCAAAAGCTAAAATCGAGGCATTGTTTTCTGATCAGAATTTACCTCGGGGAACACCTTCAGAGTTATCAATTGAGGATGTTTTAAACAACGCTAAGTATAACTTAGGGGATGAAAACCGGATACAGCTAGAAAATGGAGGAGCAACGTTAACCACAGCATGGCGTTTTCCTGTCGATACGGATAACAATGGTTTATTCGATAGCATTTCACTCTACGGCATTTACTTCCGCAATCCTGATACAAGTAGTGAGAAAAGAACTCCATTGGACGCGAGAACGCCCCCAATGGTGGAGGGAGAAACTAACGCAGCTTGTGCCGATGCAGTCGGGACAAGTGCAAGCTTAGTTGGAACTCAAGGTTGGTACAAAGTTAAGGGAGACCTAAAAAAAGCGTTTTTTGTCTATGTGGCGACCGTGCCGATTACCGATAATACGGAAATAACTGGACTTCCTAATATAGAAAATTATAGTAAAGGAAATAAAGGCTTCTCCGCCTTGGAATATCAACAAGATATTGCCCGGATTCCCCTCAGTAACAATGCCATTGTTTACGAAGATGATCTAGAAATGGCATCGGGTCCCAACTTTAACATCAACGGTCGGATTTTTACTAACAGTAACCTATTGCCCAGAGAAACAGGAACGGGAGAAACGGTATTCCTTCAGGTGAGCGCTCCTGCTTCTTGCTTCTATGAAGCTGAAAACGGCAAGATTGTGGTTGGCGGGAATTACGTTCATGGAAACACTCATAACACAGGTACTAGTGATAATAAAAAGGCGATAGAGGTCGATTTGTTTCGGGAGGGAGATGATCCGATTAATAGTCAACTCGATACAAGCAATGGTTCAGTGACTAATGCTTCAACGGCAGTGGCTTATAATACCCAAGCTTATGCTGAACGCATTGATAAGTTAGTTGATTTGACATTCAACAATCAAGCACTTACGGCTGATCCGCAGGAAGTTCAGGATCGCGTTGCTGATTTGACTTCATCAATAACAAATCCTATTCCACAAGATAAAGCTCGCAGAGAATCCTTAGAAATCTATTTTAGAAACCGTACCCGCCGGGTTCCCTTTGCCGAAATTAAGACTGATGATCCACCAAGTGAAGCGCTGGAGATTGGCGGGAATCCTATCGCGTGGGCCAATATCCAAGGAGCAGGATCTGACGCACTCCGCCCCCCCGATGACTGGATATTTCCCTTTGCTACAGCGGCTAATGGTAGCACTCAACTCACATCTGCCTCGAATACCAACTTAACCCTGAACGAAGGTGATGGTTCACCCCCCACATTAAACCCCCCAGCGACTAAAATCGAAGTCCAGCAAGAAAGTGGCGATGAAGACTGGATTGGCGATCGCGTTCTAATTGGTAATAATCTACCTGCTCTGTGGTACAAAAATGGAGATTTTGTTGGTGAGGACGAACCTCAGCCGATTGAGGGAACTCAATGGGATGAACCCACAACCGATAACCGACCTCGCCAACGGTTTACTCGAGTTCGTCAACTCGATGAACTCGATACCATTGCCCGAGATGGCTTCTGGGAAACTAAAGCCGCCGAACAGCCAGTAAAAGAACTGGATGGAGTGGGTGGACTGCGAATTGTTACAGGGGCTGGAGTTTACTTGCCTTTCGATGACAATATTGCAGTTGCTTCCCAGGTAGTTTGGCCCGACACTATGCCCGTTATCCCTCATTTAGAAACAAATCCAGCCAGTGTCTCTTGGCTGGGAGGATCTATCCAAGACGAGGAGGGCAGAAATCGTCCCTTCTTGAAGATGCGAGCATCTGCGGTTTATTACTACACCCATGAAGAAGGGACAGAACCAATTGCCTGTGTGGACAACTACTATGACCCGACTGATACGACAAGTGCAGGTCGAACTGATAACGGCAAAGTCTACGGACCTCCCTCAACCGAGGCAAGTCTGCCTATGCTGAGGTATCAAGCCAACCTAGTTTATCCTAATGGACGCCCGGTCAACCAACTCCTGAGAGATGCCTTAGCCGCTCGATTTAGCAGCGAACCTTTAACTCTTGCCCAACAAGCGGCAATTGATTCAACTAGCTGTGCCCTGTCAATTTACGATACACTTCAAACTAATCCAACGAGTCTATCAGGTGCTGGATCATTAGGCTCAGTGCCAGGAGGTTACAACTTACCAGATGGCACGATTAGAGAAACGGCTTTTCTGGATGCTCGCCAGGTCAAAGTGATTGACCAGGGTTATGACCCAGCTGGCTTACCAGCTAAACCAAGAACTAATCCTCCCGCCGATACCGTCAATCCTCTCGATCCTGCCGATCCTCAACCCGTTCTTGCACCAGCTCGTAACTCATTAACGGGTCGCTATGACCTCCCGGTTGAACAACGTTATCCCCTAGAAATTCGAGCTACGCAAATCGATCTAAATAATCTCAGAACCAATACAGCGGCTTCCCTGAGTGGATTTTCCACAGAGTATATGTTCCCCAATAGTGGTATTATCTACGCCACCCGTGATGATGCCCTACCTGATGCGAGTAACAATACCACTAACGTCAGTGCGACTGACTTTCGACTTGACCCCACCCGTCGTCCCAATGGCATCATGCTGATTAACGGTTCCCAGTTGGGGCGTCGTTCAACCTTTGATGAGGTGGAGAAAGGGCTGATCTTAGCCAGTAATTTACCCGTGTACGTCAAGGGGGATTTCAACAGGCACACCCAGGACGAATTTACGGGTGGCAGTGGATTTTATGGTCGCACGGGTCCGAATCCAGAATTTGCCTGTCGCCCGGGTGATACCCGACTTCCCGATGAATGCAAACCAGACGGAGACGACTGGCGGGCGGCGGCGATTCTGGCTGATGCCGTTACCGTGCTTTCGGATGATTTCAAGCCGGGTGTGCGAGTTGAGGGGGATTATGATCTGAGAAATAATCAGATTGATAATATCGAGAGTCCGGATACGAGTAATGATTCGGCTGAACCCCCTACAAACCCGGCGGAAAAAGAAATAGCGTCGGCTGCAGATATTGAACAAGCCCGTTTGGATCGAGGTTTCTGGAACAACAACTTCGTCACCAGTCGAAACTTTACCGATACGAACTACAGCACACTGGGAGGTAGCCCCACCAATAGTTCTTACTTCAACAACTTCGTCACTCCGATTCAGCGGCGGGCAACAGCACCTGAATATGTCATGGAAATCTGCCGAAAACTACCCGTTTCAGATTGTGAGCCGGCTGATTGGGTGGCGGGTTATGATTTTAACAAAAACGGTAATTTAGACGAGATAGTTACCTGGTTTGATGTTGACGGAAATGGAACGCCTGGAGATGCTGGTGACACACAAGCCAATATTAAAGCATCTGATCTCGCCGCCGTTTTAGCGACACGTCCACATGGCAACGGAGCGATAAATGCTTTTGATAATGCTGTATTTGACCCAACTTTATTGGGAGCAGGAACAACAACACAACCCGCTTTAATTCCAAACGATCAGCGCTTTGCTCGTCGCGTGGCTTTTCTCCGATATACACCAGATACAGCAGCCGTTAGCGTCACGGCGGGAGGAGGTTTAGTAAGCACCCAAACAAACGATGCTTTAGTACTACATCAGCAAGATACTGGTACAGCTTGTACGGCACCAGGTAATACGGATTTTATTAATCCGGATGATTGCTGGACGCCTGTAGTCATAGGAATTAATGATACTCCAAATGGAGCGCTTGAGTATTATGCCTATGCTCCGAACAGCACTGTAACCCTCAGTGTCAATAGTGGAGCGGCAACAGGGGTAACCATAGGAATAAATACAGTATTCCCTCACACCTTCGGGTCTTATACGGGGACTAACCGACCTCGAACCCAAGCCAACACGCTGTGGTATCAAATCAGAGCAAGAGCTGGCGGCGCACTTAGATATGGTTTTGCCCATCCCCCCAATTACACAGTGGCATTGCTAGATAGTTCACCACACCAACCCCCATTAGTGCCAGTTCTACAGCTACAATATCCAACCGTAAATGGTCCAGACCTTGGTGGTAATCTTCCAGGTGAAAACAATGCTAACAATAACACCAATTGGCTGCAAAGGGCAGCGACTGGAACGACAATCACTAACATGATGGTGGCGACGGGTGACACCCCATCACGTCCTCCCTTCACCTCGTCTACTCCCACTTCTCTTGCCCATGACGGCGATTTCAGTGGGGGTGTACCAAACCTGGTACGTTTCCTGGAAAACTGGGGTAATGCAACTAGCGAAATCGCAGGTTCATTCATTCAAATTAAGCGTAGTGGTTATGCAACAGCCCCCTATTTTACTCTACCTAATGGTGCAAACGATAATGCAAACACCCGACTTGCCAGTGCCAGAACATCACCATCACCACTTGGATTTCCCCAGATATACACCATCCAAAACGCCGGGGGTAAAATTCCCTCCTTTATTCCACCGACAAGGAAATGGGGATTTGATGTCGGCATATTATCCCAGCTACCTGACCTATTTGCCCAGCAATTTACCACACCTCCCACCGATGATCCGAATGAGTTTTACCGGGAAGTGAGCCGCGATGATGATTGGGTGCAAACTTTGTTATGTGCCACGCTTGATGGCACAAATGATGCCGCCATTAATGACGACCAACGCCCTAATAATTGTCCCTGAAAACTATGATCACATTCAAACACGAGGCAAATCCCTCTCCATCCACTGAATCGGGGTTCACGATTATTGAGTCCCTAATGGCAATTATCGTAGTCAGTATTTTGATGATTGCCCTCTCCCCCGTCATCGTTTTATCTGTGGCGACACGGGTGCAGTCAAAGCGTGTAGAAAGCGCGACTCAGGCAGCACAAAGCTATATTGATGCCCTTCGTTCAGAAACGATTGACCCTCCCTACGTCAGCAACCTTCCCTCACTCAGTGGCGTTTCTGCTCCAAGTGAGCCCACGTTCCCTTGTCCAGCTAATAGTTATTGCTCAACTCCTCCAACGAGTACAGATGCCCTCTACTGCGTAGATGGGGATCAGGAGGGGTGTGAAAGTGGCAATCCGAAAGATATGCTGATTCAATCCTATGGACGCAACCAACTAGATCCATCAACGGTAACAGATAACGAAGAACGAGCCGACCAAGGCTACCAATTGGGAATTCGGGTATATAGAGCCGATGCGTTTAGCGGGAGTGAACCCTTAAGACCAACATCACAGGACATTAGCAACAACGAAAGGGTAACTCAATCTCCAGCTACAGGAGGATTAGGGGATAGAAAAGCTCCGCTTCTGGAAATCACCACAGAAATCGTAACTGAGGACACTGGATACAGTGACTTTCGTGAGCGCCTGCAATGAGATTGAACTTAACTCCTCTTTCCCGATTCTCTGTCCTGTAAAACGCTAATCGTCAGTCACCAACAAGAGGCATTAGCCCGATGAATACCTTAAAATTTCTGTTCTTGACTCCGCGAAAACGCTCAAAGCCACCGCGAAAATCAGCCGGGTTTACGCTGATTGAGCTTCTGGTGGCGATTATTATCGCCGCCTTGGTGATTACGCCCCTATTAGGGTTTATGATCAATATCCTGAGTACAGACCGCAAGGAACAAGCCAAAGCCACCTCAGAGCAAGAAATCCAAGCGGCTGCCGATTATATTGCTAGGGACTTACAGCAAGCGGTTTATATTTATGATGCCCCAGCACTGAATAATAATCTTAACCTAACCACTCCAGCAAACTCAGGGATTAAAGATCAACTTCCTACAGTTACCAATGGAACTCCGGTTCTTGCCTTCTGGAAACGGGAACTTGTCAAAGAAGCCGTCCCCATTGACTCAACCAACTGCAAAACGGCTAACGATACCACCAGAGAAGAAAAATGTAACGATACTTTTGTTTACTCGCTAGTGGCTTACTATCTAATTAAGGATGATGATACCACATGGTCTGATGCAGCAAGAATCGCTAGGTTCCAAATTAGTGATGGCGTAAAAGATTCTGATGGTCAATATATTCCAGTTAATGAATCCAGACAAGCAAGAGATGAAGGATTTGCTCCATTTAATCTAGGGTTATCTGGTTCCCTTCGCTCAAAAATGAATCGTTGGGACGGAAGAACCACACCACAGACCAATACCCCTGATGCGGATCAAAATGATGAGGACTATACAAACACTCCTCAGGTTTTAGTTGATTACATTGATCACAGTACAAGCAATCTTCCTCCAAATGAAACTTGCCCCAATGATTCCAAT
>CAKZMA010001152.1 GCA_937127375.1 uncultured Coleofasciculus sp.
AACTCATCACTCCCCACTCCTCACTCACCACGGATGCAAAACCCCATGATTAGCGAACTTCTAGAACGACTTTTTCCCTGGACAAGTGCCAGTAACAGTCGAGCGGAAGTAAAACGCCGCCTACAACTGGTTATTGCCCACGATCGCGCCGATCTCAGTCCCCAGATGATTGAGTCAATGCGTTCCGAAATCCTAGAAGTAGTGTCTCGTTATGTGGAGATTGATCAAGAGGGTTTGGAGTTTACCCTAGAGAGTAACCAACGGGCAACAGCGTTAATTGCCAATCTTCCTATCCGCAGAGTTAAGGAAGAAGAACCCCCCTTACCGTCGGTTGATTAAAGAAAATCCCTTTTTGCCCTGTTGAAAAGGAAGTCACGGCTATACAAACAAAGTCTGAGACTATCAACTTACAATGTAACTCTAGGTCACTGAAAATGTTACAGACACCCCCTAAACCATTGACTCTGGCAGAGTTTATCAAGCTACCCGAAACCAAGCCAGCCAGCGAGTATATTGACGGTCAAATTATCCAAAAACCGATGCCACAGGGAGAACATAGTACCATTCAAGGGGAACTTATTATTTCAATTAATGCTACCGTTAAGCCTAAAAAAATTGCCCGCGCTTTCCCCGAACTGCGATGTACATTTGGCGGGAAATCAATTGTGTCAATTGTGCCAGATGTAGCCATATTTACCTGGGAAAGAATTCCTCGCCAGGAAAATGGTCGTATCGCCAATGTATTTGAAATCGCACCCGATTGGATCATTGAAATCCTATCACCTGATCAAAGTGCCACGAAAGTCATTAAAAAGATTCTGCGGAGTCTTCAGTTTGAAACCAAAATGGGTTGGCTGATTGATCCAGATGAACAGACGGTATTTGCCTATTTACCACAGCAACAACCCCAAGTATTTGACCAACCCCACGATTTGCTTCCGGTTCCTACTTTTGCCAGTGAATTTCAACTCACGTTAGGCGACCTATTTGCTTGGTTACTAGAATAATAATATATGAAAGTTTGTCGTCAATATTTGCCTCGCTTATGGCACTAAAGTGCCTACTACGAACCTTCATGTCACGTCCTGAATTAACTTTTCCAAATAAGTTTGAGCTTCATCAGGCGACATCAGTAACGCCTCACCCTGACGCAGAATTTCATATTTACCCCTATGATAACCATGACCTGCAATTAGCCCCAACTGAACCGCTTGATTCCCCAATTGGGTCAACTTGTTAATACTAATTGAATCCAACTCTTGATTAAGTTTTTGTCTGATAAAATCTTCGTTCATCGTCTTTTCCAGAATAAAGGATAACCAACAGGGACAAATTTAGGATGTCAAAACCAATGAACAATTAACCATGAACAATCAACCCTTTAAATCGATATTCTCGGACCCACATACTGATTAAACGTCGGACTATCGGGTTCAGTATCCACAATCAACGGACTCTCTGCACCATCAACCAACAAACGAACTAAATAGCGTCCTCCTTTCATCCGTTCCACCGGGAAAGACACCCAAATTACATCTGTCTGGCGAGGTGAGGCTTCAAACAAATAAGCCGCTGGTTGATTCGTGTCAATTTCATTCAGGGCTAACAAAACGCGCTGCTTTTTGCCTACGGTTAAATTTGATCGTACTCGTATTTCCGCAGACCGCAAATCTTCATCATCAACTTCTTTTTTGGATACCGTGGTTTTGGTAATCGTGGGACGAATCACCAACGGAGATACATTCGACTGAATACTAGAAACAAAGGTTTGCGGCTGATTAACCGTTTGCATCTGACCCCCATTCCCGCTTGCCCCATTACCATTACTAGATGTAGGTGGCATCACTTTGGCAAGACGATGCACCACTTGGAGACTATGCATTCCCGCCTGTAACGAATCAGTGGGTATAGAGGACAGGGGTAATACAATTTGGGTATCGGTAATTTCACTGGGGGTGACTTCCATTTCCCCAATCCAAACTTGGGTGATATCGCTTTTTAAATGGTTTCCTTGAATTAAGACAGTACTGTCAGCTAATATGGGTTCCAATCGTCCAGCTTGAGAAATGATCCGATCAATTTTCGGTTGATTGGTAAAGGGAACGATTCCATCTAAGGAACGAGCGCGTACTGGCAAAGGTCTACTGCCTGTATCTTGCCCTTCGAGCATAATTACCCTAGCCCGATACGCCACCGATAACAAGTAAGTGGTTTGAAAAAAAGCTGACCAGGCTTTGGATAAATCTTCTAGGGACAAATCGAGGGGCCACAGGGAGATTTCTTGGATCTGATCGGGTAAGTCAGACTCTAATAAATAAGAATAAGTAGAATCATGGAGAGTCCGCTCAATCCTCTCTTTTTTCAGAGTACGCCAGTCGTTAAGTCCACCCATCACACTACCCATCAACCGTTGCGGTTGTAAGTCGTTGTCATTGCCGTAGAAACTGATCATGTAATGTAAGTCTAGGGCAGTTTGCGATCGCTTAGCACCTGGGTTTCTCCGACTGCGGGCTTGTACTTCAGCCTGTTGACGCCACGCATGGTTAATCTGAACCTGGTAGAGAAAGACATTCACACCCACTTGGGGAGTCGCTGTTCCCACTTCATTAGGTCGTAGTGTGGTCACCGTTGCCCCACTAATATCGTCCTGAATCGACGTCTGTACGATTCGTTGTAGAGTGGCGGTTACGGTAGCAATGGCTAGAGAATTACTCATTACGATGACTCAGAGGTTTCCACGGTTGACGATTGACAGTTGATAGTTAAGCTGCCATGACACGCTTGAAACAATTGACCTGACCCACAGGGACAGGGGCGAGTGCTAACACCTTGAGCAAATAGGGGATTAAATGAAGGTAGATCATCAAAATAATCGGCTGGTGGTTCAGTATCTACAAGCACTTGAGCTTGGTCTAACTCAGGGATAGACTCAATCAACTGTGACCCTATTTTTACCTGAACAGCGGATTCTGACAAGGGGAAAGCAAAGTGATAGTCCTTTTGTAATCCTTGGATTCGTTCCAGGATTTCCGGCAAATGAAGCGGGGAACCATTCGTCGCCAGTACAACGGTATTCCCCACCTCTAAGGGACAAAGATAAACCTGGGCAAATACGGCTTGAATGGTTTTTACTTTGTCAGCATAGAACCGTTCTCGTTGAAACAAGTTAACCGCCAAAACCCCATCTTCAGACAAGTGTTCTTGGCAGAGTTGATAAAATTCTTGAGTGGCTAACCGATAGGGTGTGTAACCGTTACCGATAATCGTGTCGGTGAAAATGATATCGTAACGAACATCAGGGTCTTGGTTGGCGAGATAGTCTCGTCCATCTTGTAGGATAACCTTAAGACGTTGATCAAACGGGACACCAAAAAAGTCTTTGGCAATCTCAATTAAAAGGGGTTCAATTTCCGTACATTCAATCTGAACTTGGGGAAAGTAGTGATGTAACACCGCCGGAATTCGACCCCCAGCAAATCCAGCGCAATAGACTCGTTTGGGTTTAGGTTGCCAAACTAAGCTGAGTAGCATGGCTTGGCTGTAGGGGGAGATTAAGTTAAGCGGATTCTTAAAATCAAGCTGAGATTGGACAAAATCTGAGGTTAAATAATCCCGGTCAATTAAGGCGACTCGGATTATAGATTGGCTTTTTTCCACCATGACAAAGTGAACCCCGGATGGCTTGAAAAGTAGACATCCGTCGGGTTGAGCCTGTAGCCAATCTAGTCGTTTGTCATTCGTCATTTGTCATTTGTCATTCGTCATACTAATACCAAGTTGCAGTCTAAGGTAGATTTGTCATGCTGAGCGGAACGCAGTGAAACGGAGTGTAGCGAAGCATCTGTCCAGATTCTTCGCTTCGCTCTCCAATGACATGATAGAACGTAATTCGGTATAAATCCGGGGAACGCTACCCCGTTATAACCCAGTCCGCGCAGGCGGACTTTGTTTGTGTAGCAGCGATTTCAATCGCCTCCTCTTGCTTTTTTGGTGAATCTGTGGATTTCTGTAACCCAGCGCAGCCGTTCTTCATGTTCTAAGTTTAAAATATCATCTAATGACCAGTGAAAGTAAAAAGCAATTAAGGCTACCTCTTGGTATAAACGATCCAAGGGGTAGCCTAATATTCCCCCGATCGCGCCATTCCTCCCTGATACTGATTGATGTGATTGAAAAAGTTCTGTAAGTAGATCAAGTCTACTAAGAAAATTTGTTCTAGTAGCTTTGGTGTAACCGGAGAAAGGTTGCCGAGACGGGTGATAACTCTAGACAAAATAACCAAAATGCGGTAGTAGGGTTCTTGCAGCACGCGGCTATCTTTGTGAACTACAATCTCATCTTTCCCGGTGACTAGACGCATTATCCCATGCCGATGAATACCACCATTGGTATCAACAAAACCTTTGGGTAGAGTAAATTCAAAATAGGTATAGTCCATAGTTATTGGT
>CAKZMA010001153.1 GCA_937127375.1 uncultured Coleofasciculus sp.
ATTCAAGTTCTTGGCTTATAGCTTAAGTCCATTAAAATGAACTCAAATTCCTATACTCTAAAGCGTCGATCCAGTTATAGCAGTGGTAGGGAAGGAATAATAAGTCCAGAAGTTACGCTTGGCATCTCAATCACCATTCGTAAGTGATGCAATTAGTAAGAGAAACTATCGCTTACCCGTCTTAGAGAAATTCCGGAAACAGAAAGGAATTAATTTGCTCGTACTCTTTCTCCAGTCGTGCTTTCGCCAGTTGATAGTAATCAGGATTAATTTCTGCACTGTAGCACCGCCGATCCTTTCGTAACGATACTACGGCTGCTGAACACATCCCGCCAAAGGGTTCCCACACCACATCGCCAGAATCGCTAGTCGCCAGAATGATTAATTCAATTAGACGTAAGGGTTTCTGGTTTCCATGAAGACATTTTGACTGCCGATTTTTCAGGCGTTCCTTACCTCGAACGGCAGGTTCTGACCAAACATTAGTAATCCCGTGAATATGATGCCATTTGGAGCGCATTTTTGACCATTGTTCTGCTGTAACTGGTGATTGACCCTCAATTGAAAAGTAAGGAATTTGGGTGGGTTTACCATAGCGATTAGCATAAGTGACAATCCGTTCCATCATATCAGGTGGAGGAAAATACCACAAATGATCCTTGGTAAAATATTTACGAGTTGCTGCATTTTTTACTCCACACGCTTCGTTCGTTTTACTCAAAGGAAGTCCAGTCCGAATCCACTCATGACGTAGCCATTGCTGCATCGGTAATTGATAACCATCACCTGTCTGAAGTTGCACCTCTCTAACATAATGCACGCACACTTCAGTCACAATCGGAAAACGTCTTATTGTTTTACTATTCACATTACCCGCAATATGGGCAACACCTTTATCCCAAACATTTACCGAACGGTATTGCCAACCCTCCTTAACCAAAATGGGATGAACAGTAGCCCAGCCAATTTCACTACACCAAAACCACAATGTTGTCTCTGGTAAAGAATAGCGTGACCAAGCTTTAATGTGAGGTGCATACCAATCAGCTAAATCCGTAGATGTTGGTGGATCACCGGGAAAAAGTCCCAATCCATAAGCACCATCTGAGATGATAACTGTTGGCGCTTGCCAAGCCCAATAACGGGTTAACACATCAGCCTGTTCAAGTTGTACCGAATCGATAACGGTGGTAGAGATTGGGCAAGTGAGTTCTGATGGCTTATTCCACCGATGATTAAGCTGTCCTGAGTTGTCTGTACCATACCCTACATCAGCCACAATTCGTTGTCCTCTGCTCAAGTTTCACCATAACACCCCTGCTAATAGTCGATTTTGGACTATTCTAAAATCGACTATATCATCAAATAGGGAGGTCAACTTAGATGGAAAAGTCGATTTGTACAAAAGAATATGCCCTCTTTCTGAGTCACCTCCGTTCAGCTAGGAAAGCCGCAGGATTGACACAAGTCGAAATTGCCCAATGCCTCCAGCAAACTCAGTCATTTGTAAGTAAATGTGAACGGGGTGAAAGACGTATAGATATTGTGGAACTCCGTGCATTTTGTCAAGCCATGGGAATTTCTTTGAGTGACTTTATTCAACATCTTGAAATCACGTTACAGGAAATAGAGCGGTAATGCGTTATCAGGAAGCTCTGGAAATGGCTACGGCTGCTTTACTCAGGTTGAGAGGGCATACTATAGATGTTCTTACCGTCTCAAGACCTAGGGATATTCAGGGAGCTATAGAGCTATCCAAAATCGTTAGTAAATTATCACCGATTATTGGCAATCTCTTAGAATATGCTATCACCCGACACTTGAATGAGGCAGTAACCTGGGAAGAGAATTATCAGTGGATACGACAAGATCCGGGTTTTCCTGATCTAATTCTCAATGGCATACCCGATATACAACCAGGTATTGAGATTAAGACTTGGTTCCCATTATCCACTGAAATAACAGCTCGATTTCGGGATAGTCAAACTTACTTTTCAGCCAATCAGGTAAAAGTCGTGATAATCTGCTGGATGCTGGAATATATTCTCGCTGGTCAACCCAAAATTGTTGACATTTGGGTAGGAGATGCTAGTGAGATTGCTAAAACCCGTGACAATCATTATCATAATCCCCCCTCCTATGTCGTCATGGAACCAGAAGATACCCGTTTGCGTACTCGTAATCTTCAACAAACAAACTGCCATGGCTATAAATTTCAAGGAACAGCGGAGCAATTCAATCAAGCGATGCTCTTAGTTCAAGACTGGGGACATCAGGCACAGCAATATCGTCCTGATCCAGAGTATCAAAAACGTATCCGTCAACTGACTGGCAGTTTTCCCTACCGTCTTGATACCAATTTTGCTAAGGTTGATAGAATTAGTTTGCCGAGTTTGGAAACTTTTAAAGCTAATATTTTAAACTCAATACATACTGGACGTTTAATTCAGTCATGGATTAAGGCGATCAAATCGCGTGATTCCAGCATTTTACAACAGTTAATTGATCCATCAGTCTAAATATATATTGATTTAGTAACGTGGGTTTTATTATCATGCCCACCATGGTACTGCGATCGCAATCTGGGGATGATGACTGATTCTCCTCTTGCATGGAACTCGGTAAAATTTCCAGTCCACTTCAGTGGACTTAAGCTATTAGCCCGGAGTTTAAACTCCGGGCATAATTTTATCAAGCCATTGAAGGATGCTCATCCTGCCTATCCAACCAACTCACCAACTCCTCCACTCCAGAAAAATCCAACTCACTCAATCCAAACATTGCTGCAATCTCCTGCCGACTCAACTACAGAAATTTATAAACCACGATAGTTTCAAATAGATTTCATAGACAAGTAAAGCTTCATGGGTTCCTGCCTAAACTGCCCAAAGCAATACTTGATATAAAACCCCAAAGCCTGGAAATTCGCATCGGCGATCGCACGATTAAAAGTAACATGATGATACTGATTTAAGGCTGGTGGGCAATGCCCACCCTACGGGATATCAAGGGTTTCGACAATTTCGACTTTAGATGAATTAGAGCCGATCATCCCTGGGCGATCGCACTTCTTTTGAACTTCTTTTGATAACCACTATCCACTAAATACCCCTTGGCTTTTTCTTTCGGCTTCGCTACTGTTATGCTTCCCTTGACTCGATGTCATTTCGGCTCAATTTGTCAAGTTCTGATAACTTAAACAATTCTTTCCCCCAGAACAGTTTAAATTTTTCAATCAGAGGCTCGTCTCAACAAAACGTTATAATTGCTCGTTTTTTACCTCTTTTTGGAAAAAAGCTACGAATTTTCAGGGGTTATGGCTATTGTGAGAAAAATGTGCGATTTTCAGGTATACTATCTATGGTGGGTTTTTTGTGGGCAAAACTAATCTAGGCATAGCTAAACCCCTTAAATTTTCGTAAAACTTTGTATAATTCATGATTCTTGTCTCATTCCCAATCTACCCTTGGACGCATGTATTTCGTTAAAGTTACAATAAGAATCATTACCAAGTATTGACAAAGACACAGAGGACACAGAAGGGATGACGCAGACAGAAGCCTAAATAGTGGGGGACATAGATTGACACAGAGAACTCAATAATTTCCCCAAGAATCAAATCATTTTTTCATCCTTTGCCTAGAGAATTAACGCCTCCATGTATTTCTAACTTTTCACGGGAAGTCTATAAACCTGAGTCGGGGCGGGTTTAGTCACATCCTGGTGAAACCGAAAACATAGTCGTGAAACCCGCCCCTACACAATCTACAAATCTCCCAATCTCTCACTCAAAACTTACCTCCCTTCGTTGCGCCACATACTCTGAAAACTAAGCCATGTATTTGAATTCCTGGTCGTCCGTGTATGAGAATAATAATCAAAATTAAACGGGGAAGGTAAGCGTTACTCACCCCCTATATGTAGTTTCGGATTTAGTCTAAACTCCAGTCCAAAACCGCTGACTGAAGCGTGCCATTCATACTCAGATGCTGTAGCCATTGATGAACAAGCTCAACAGTAAGGGTAACGCCTAATCAGCCCCATCGGGTAGAGACACGATACCACAACCTCTACTGAGTCAATTACTGAGTCAAAGGGTGAGTCAAAGACTGAACACTTTCCCCTCAAAACTCCCCTTACGCTGAGAATAGACAGAAAAAAGCGCACAGGAGATGACTCCGATGACTCAGACACTTGATCGCCAATTGAGTGCCTTTCCTCTCCAACAGGGGGAAATACAAACTAGGGTAAGGGGAAAGATTTCAGGTATGCAAATCAACGATATTGTCCAACAGGCGTTGACGACAGGTTATCTGAGTGTCGCCGATGAAAACCAATTGCGACAGCTTTTGCAGCAGAAGTTAAACGCTGATGACTTAAATGCTTTCTGGACATTACAAAATGCCGTGATGACAGGTTGTGTTAAGCAACAATCACGCGAATTGCCACATAAGCTGTCATGCATTTAAATTGGGTATTAGTAGCGAGCAAGATGCTCGCACTACAAGGCTTTCGCCGTTATTGATATTAAGGTTTAAATGCCGAACAGCTTATCACGGGCATTAATTAACCCATTGCTCCAGTTTTGCCGCACAAATTTACCTAA
>CAKZMA010001154.1 GCA_937127375.1 uncultured Coleofasciculus sp.
GATCGATGTCCTAGGAGTCAGCTTCTCAAATCTATTTCTTTTTAAGACTAAATATTTAAATAAAAGTTAGTGAAGATACTTAACATATCTTCACCAACTTATTTTTGGGAATGAACCCATGAACAATTACCAAACCGATTTTTTTACCGATTGTTATCGGAGGTTACCAATCCGCTCTTCTGGGTTCGTGGAAAGGTTCACCACTGAAGGGTTGCACGCCCGTAGAGGGATAAGCATCGTCACTGGGACCGAAAATTCTCACAACCGCTTCTGATATATATTGGGTCATTTCTGCAAACAGTTTGGAAATATTCATAACCTTGTCCTCCTAATAGAGTAAATCTCAATCAGATTTAAATTGGTGTATTGGTATGCAATTCACTTGTTAATTATGAGGGATACACCACAAAAAAACAGTATTTTGCAACATTTATTTGATTATGTTTGCAATACTTTTCTCAAGGTTCAGTAAAACGCCCGATTATTCGCTATTTGTATAAATTTTCGTTTACATCCTTGACATTATGTAATGATTTGTTGCACTCATGCTGGGAAACCCTGACATTCGCGACGAGAGTTCACCAAACTTAAACGCCTAATAGTATAGCAGTACCAAGACAGGTTAGGACATATTTCTCTGTTCCCTGTTCCCTGTTCCCTGTTCCCTCTTGGGATCAACTGATGTCCTTTGCGTACCTCGTAGTGCTATATAATGGCACAAGCAGGCTTAACTGCGGCTGCTGCACCGAAGTCTGCCAAATGCTCCACATTGATTAAGGCGAGTCGTTGTGACTTGTTAGGTATACTTATGCAGCCGAGAAATTTGCGCCGACTCCTGCGGGCATTGTCTCGACAGGGGTTGGATGTTGACTACAACCATCCGATCTACTCTGTACGTCTCCAAAATTCTCCCAATGCGCCTGTGGCAGAGGTTTTACTGCCAGAAGGGTTTCCAGTGGAAGCGAAAGCGTTTAAACAGTTGGCGAATCTGGCAAACATTCGCCATCCATCAGGGGGTCATGTTTGTCAGGTTTGTGCTACGCCGGATTTTCACCCCGGTGACGCCGGAGTTGCTATCGGTTCAGTCGTGGAAACGGAAGGGATGATTATTCCCGCCGCCGTTGGTTCTGATATCAACTGTGGGATGCGATTACATACGGCGGATATATCGATTGATGACTTTTTAAACAAACGCGATCGCTTTGTTGAGTTGATCAAAGGGGATTACTTTTTGGGTACTCGTGATGTCACCATGACAGCCAAAACCAGTCGGGCTTTAT
>CAKZMA010001155.1 GCA_937127375.1 uncultured Coleofasciculus sp.
TATCCTCTCGTCGTTATGGAATGTACTGTTATTGATGAACGTTATATGAATTTGGGTGCTGAAAGTAGCGCGGCTTTGCAAGTGATGAAAAAATACAAACAGCATTGTCGTCTGTTTAATGGTGACTTTACGCTACTATGGCATAACAGCAGATTTATACAACCACGGGAAATATCACTATATCAAGAGGTAATTTCTGGATGAAAAGGGATTCGTGCTCTAAAAGCACTAGAAGCAATAGCGTGTGGGAAACCCGTTATCTATTACATCAAATTATTTTTTTAGCCAAGCCATATGGACTATAAAGATATTGGACTACTTTATTCTAAAAAAGAGAAATATCTAAAAGAACTGGATGCATCTAGCTACGAGTTTCAACGATTATTAATTGAAACTTTAGAATGGAAAATTCCAAATCTCGCTCTTGTTATTCCACCTTCCTTTTTTGCCCAAAAGGTTGCAGAGATTGGATGTTTCAACGGGCATTTAATAGCTAATATTGCAATAAATGGTAATCGCAATTTCGTAAGATATGGTTATGATGTCAACAACTATGCTATTGATTGTGGTAAAAAGATATATAATAATGTTAGTTTTTATTGTCAAGATATTTTTGAAGCTGAAGAACATTTCGATTTATTAATACTGAGTGATATTATTGAGCATATTGAATATGATCGAGATTTTCTGCGTAATTGCTCTAGTTTATCAAAAAACATCCTCATCAACTTACCTCTTGAGAAATGCATTAATAACATGAATAGGTCGTATGGGTACAACGATCCTAGCGGTCATTTAAGAAGCTACAGTTTAAAGTCAGCATTAAATCTCATTAATAAATCTGGGTTAAGGGTGGTGACTCAAAATGTTTCTTGCGTATTTGATAGCTATATTTTTAAAAAAAGACTTGAATTACAACTCATTCATTATCCAAATTTAGAAAAATCAATAAATTTGAAGAAGCAGCAGCTAAAACTATTGAGAATGATGCCCTGGTTTATCAATATTTATTTTGGTACAAATCTATTTGCATTTTTAGAAAAAGTTTAAATAAGCTACTTTTGATAGTTAACTTTAGTTATATCTACTTAAAATGCAAAAATTAGTACACCAATTCATGAAAAATATATAGGTATGAATATTGCATTTATTGCATATTATTTCTCTGAAACAGATGGAGTAGGTTCCTTAAGATCGCGCTGCTTGGCAAAACTTTTAGAGCAACGGGATAACCATCTTTATTATTTTACCAAGGATAGCTTTGTACCGTTAGCAGCTAGATTTGGCTTTATATGGAATCTTATACTTTTTTATCATCTTCTCAAATTAAATGCAGGAAAAGTTTATGTATCTTGTGGACCTTTTTTGCATTTACCTTTTATTTTGCTGGCTTGTCAACTCAGCAGAAAACAGTTTATCTGTGATTTTCGCGATCCTTTGTCTTTCAATATTCGACGGGGCTACGGCAATCCCAACTCCAAGATTAATTCTGTAAAACTATTAATAGCAGAATGGCTAGAGAAGTTAACTTATAAATTATGTTATCGATTTTGGGTTTGTACTCCTGGAATGTATCAGCTATATGCTAATTTATTCAAAGATAATACTAAATTAGATATGATAACTAATGGATATGATTTCGACCCAAAAATTATAGAAAAATTTACAATATCAAATAATTCACCAGCAGAGTTAAAAAAATTACACTTGGTCTGTTTGGGTAGATTTGCAGAAGAAAATCCAACAACTGCAAGAAAAGCTTTAACTCAACTCAAGGAATTTTATCTAAAAAATGGTCTAAATTCTCTAGTTATTGATTTTATTGGTACTCCTGTGTCTCCAACTTGCGAGCTACTGCGTGAAGCAGGACTGGAAAAATGCAGTGTCTTTCATCCAAAAATGTCTTACCTAGAAGCCGTTAAAATAGCAGCTAAGGCAGATATGGGTTTGTGTGTGGTTCGAGATGAAGAGTTTGAGCTGGGAACCAAAGCATTTGATTACATAGGTTTGGGTTTACCTATTTATAACTGTTTTCAAAATGATTCAAATTTTTCAATGTTCTTTTCTGAATTTTTGTCCAGAGATAAACATAAAATATTGAATCCTGATTTAATCAAAAAATATAGTCGATCTAGTTGTTTTAAAAAAAACTTAATTTGGCTTGACGAAAAAGCTAACTAATCTTTAGTTTCTAAATTATATTGATATTCTATTTATAGACAATTCAATAAAGAGGTAGTACTGAAGAGGTGATGATGAGTTGTAGTGGTGAATAAAATTCCACAGGAGGCCAAAGAGTCGGTCGATCAGTTCGCGAGTCGGGGTGTCGATGATCTTGTTGGTTGGGTTTTCGACAAACTGACGACCACAATTGTGGCACAGATACCGTTGATTGCCAGTGTGAATGTGACCATTTTTTACGGTTCGCTCAGAGGTGCAATCAGGGCAGTGAGGCATGGGAATCATTGCGTAGCTTCATCAATGAATTTGGCAATGGCTCCAAGCCCAAGAACCTTGGAGTGCGGTAAGCGAAGCCATGCCGCAGGCTTTGCATCTTGCTTGCTATCTCTATGTTAGAATGATTTAGACGCGCTATAGTATGATATAATAAGAAAAGTTGAATCTTTTTAAGATCAATCAATTAGCTATACCTGGGAAGATTTACAAAAATATCCTAAAGAAGCAAAACCATTACTTACGAGGTATTTCTCATGTTCAATTAGGGTTTATAGTTTGATTTGCCCTATGTGTTTCCTTATATACCAATGCTAGACTTTAGATGACAAAAGTATTTCAATCTCGGATATTTATAATAAATTAAATATTGTTTTTTAATGCCTAATCTTTAAAAACAATAAATTCTTTAGTTCTAAATATCTGTTTTTTACAAACACCATCTAAATTTTCTATCAAATACATGTACATGAAACTAAATTTTAGTAATTATCGATATTCAATTTTTATATTTTCATGTTTGATGATCCCCAGAAACCCTCAAATATATACATTATTTTGTAGTTTATTTATAATTTTATTTATTTATCCCACAAGAACAAAAAACAGCATCTATTCTAAATTAACAATTTATTTGTCTTGCTTCATTTTTTTTACATCAGGCATTCGTTTTATAACTTCTTTTGATGTAAATTTTAGAGACTATTTAGAAGGTTTGCGATATTTACCACTACTATTAATATTTTTGGCTCTTAACAAGTGGAAAAAGTTAAAGCTAGAAAATCTAATTGATGCTGTTTTTGTTTACCTGTTAATTGATGCTTTGGTTTCTTATCTGCAATTCAATAGTCTAAATTTATATGGCATAAAAAATGCAGTCCAATTAATTTACAATTCAGACCATCATTATCGAATAAGCTTGGGAATTGCAAACAGAACACTGGGGTTATCAACGGGACCAGGAGATCATGGTGCAATTATATTTGTAGTTTTTATTATAATGATTTGTGGGTTGTTTCTTTTAAAAACGAGAAAAACCATTTCTATTATAGGAACTGTTATATCTTTTCTCGTTATTTTATCGTCTCAATCAAGAACTGTTTTTGTAGCGATGTCGTTATCCAGTTTAACTGTTGTCTCATTCTTATTAATTAAAAGGAGTCAAGCAAGTAAATTCATAGTTCGTGGTATTTTGGTAACAGTGGGAGGGTTATTTGTTGTATTTTTTAATAAGATTAATGATTTTTTGGAAAACTATAGATACCTTAGTACCTTATTTACGCGAGGACTAGAAATAAATTCTTATGTAGCAAGAGAAGAAAAATGGACTTTGTTTATTTCAGCAACCCAAGAAAAATTTTATTGGTTGCCTATTGGTTGGGGTAAAGATTTTTTCGGACAATCTAGTGGGGCAATGGATAGTGAGTATATATACATTTATTGCGTTTATGGAGTTTTGGTTTTTACGATATTTGTCGGTTTACTAATTAAATTTTTCTTTTCAACAGCTTTTAAACTTCTTCTTTCTTCTAGTCTGGTCAATTATAAATATAATTTTTTGCTTTTTGTCATCATGTCAGGAGGAATCGTCGTTTCTTTTACATCTAGTTTTTTATTAGATCAAAGAATATCTTATCTTCTGGCGTTAATCACTGCCGCAAAATACTGGGAGGATAGATTTAATTTGAATTAATCCAAAGCTTTAAGAGGACTAAAAAATTTGCATCAAAAATATATATTCACACCTGATTATTGATAAAACTTTAAAATTGCTGATATTATTAATCACAAGTATTTATGAAAATTGCTTTGTTAGCTGGAAAAAATTCTATTCATACCATAAGATGGATCGATGCATTAGCCGAACGGAATCATCAAGTCTATTTGATTACTCAGCATTCCGGTAGCCATCCTATACATCCAGATGTTACAGTTTATCATTTTCCATGGACTTCATCCCTAGGGTATTTTCTGAACATAAATGCTTTAAAAAAGATTTTGGGACAAATTTCTCCAGATTTACTCAATGTCCATTATGCAAGTGGATATGGAACATTAGGTCGCTTAAGTCATTTTCATCCTTTAGTTTTATCAGTCTGGGGAAGTGATGTGTATGACTTTCCTGTGAAAAGCCCTTTTCATCACGCCTTGATTGCGTCAAACCTACGTTCTGCTGACTGGGTTTGTTCGACTAGTGAAGTAATGGCACAACAAGTAAGGTATGTATGTCCAGATACCAAAAATATAAGCGTTACACCATTTGGTATTGATGTCCTAAAGTTTAAGCAAAATCCTGCATCAAAAAATAAAGAAACTATTACAATTGGTACAGTAAAGAATCTAGAGAGAAAATATGGTGTAGATATTCTTATACGTGCATTTGCAAAGGTAAAGAAAGTTCTAGAGTCAATTTCGCAAAATGTTGCAACAAGGTTACGACTATTGATTGTTGGTGGTGGTTCTCAGCAAAAAAAACTCAATTCCCTAGTTGACCAATTGGGCTTGCAAAATATCACTACTTTTACTGGGACTGTGAGTCATGCTCAGGTTCCTCATTACCTAAACCAGCTAGATATTTATGTTGCAGTGAGTCGCCTGGAAAGCTTTGGTGTAGCAATTTTAGAGGCATCTGCTTGCAGTTTGCCAGTAGTTGTATCTAATGTAGGAGGACTTCCAGAAGTTGTGCAGGATGGGAAGACGGGATATGTCGTTGACCGAGAAAACCCAGATGCAACGGCAGAAGCACTAATGAAAATCATTCAAAATAACTCGCTTCGACGGCAGATGGGAGATGCAGGTAGAAAGCTGGTTTTGGACAAGTATCAGTGGTCAAATAATGTATTAGTTATGGAAGATATATATTATCGGGTATTAGAGAAAACATGATTGAGAATTTTGATAAGCTGAAAAACAGTGATCGCTCTACAGTGAGCTATTATCATGAAAATTTTAACTATCGTTGGAGCGCGTCCACAATTTATCAAAGCAGCCGCCGTTTCCCGCGCGATCGCAACTCACAACCAGCAACATCTAAACCAGCCTGTCTATGAAATCTTAGTTCACACGGGACAGCACTACGACTGGAATATGTCGAAGGTGTTTTTTGAGCAAATGCAGATTCCCCAGCCAGACTATCATCTTGACATCGGCGGACTATCTCATGGGGCGATGACTGGGAGGATGTTAGAAAAAATTGAGGCGGTAATTCTTAGGGAAAAGCCTGATCTAGTTCTCGTATATGGCGATACAAATTCCACATTAGCAGGCGCTCTAGCATCAGTAAAATTACACGTTCCTGTCGCCCATGTAGAAGCCGGACTCCGATCCTATAATAAACGAATGCCAGAAGAAGTTAATCGGGTTCTCACTGACCAGATTTCTCGCTGGTTATTTTGTCCAACCGAGACAGCGGTGAAAAACCTGGAGCGAGAAGGTATTCTTGATCGTGAACAGGTAATAGTGAACAATGTGGGAGATGTCATGTATGATGCCGTGCTGTATTATCAGAAAATTGCCCAACCGACAGACGCGATCGCATCCTTAATCAAGGATAATGATTCGTTTTACTTAGCTACCGTCCACCGAGCTGAAAATACATATGACCCAGTACGACTCTATCATATTATGAGTGCCTTAGAGACAATCTCTCAAAAGACCCCTGTAGTATTGCCTTTGCATCCGCGCACCCGCAAGCTTTTGCCAAAAAATACTCTCTCCCACGTCCAAATGCTTGAGCCAGTGGGTTATTTTGATATGATTATCCTACTGTCGAATTGTCTCGGCGTATTTACCGATAGTGGCGGTCTGCAAAAGGAAGCTTATTTCTTCCAGAAGCCATGCATAACCTTGCGTGACGAAACGGAATGGGTAGAACTCGTCCACTGGGGCTTTAATCGGCTAGTTGGGTCAGATCCAGATAAAATACTGAGTGCCGAGAAACAAATTACCTTTTATTCTAACGACTACTCAAAGTATTTATATGGTCATGGAAATGCTGGCAAAAAAATAGTGGAAATATTAATAAGCACGTATTGATGAACATCCTACTGATTAACCACTATGCAGGCTCAAATAAACATGGAATGGAGTATCGCCCCTTCTACTTAGCTAGAGAATGGGTAAGGCTGGGTCATCAAGTGACCATCGTTGCTGCTTCATTTTCCCATCTTCGCAGCCAAGCCCCTAGGATCACGGGGCAGATCACAGTAGAAGAAATAGAAGGAATTCAGTACATCTGGCTAAAAACGCCTCGATACCAAGGGAACGGGATCGGGCGTGTCTTCAATATGTTGGCTTTTATTGGGCAACTGTTGCGATATCACCGCCAATTCGTGAAAGATAATAATCCTGATGTCGTGATTGCTTCCTCAACCTATCCCCTCGATATCTATCCGGCTTATAACATTGCTAAACAGGCTCAGGCAAAGCTAATCTTTGAAGTCCATGATTTGTGGCCCCTGAGTCCTATGGAGTTAGGGGGTATGCCAGCATGGCATCCATTTATTGTTGTGATGCAACAGGCAGAAAATTTTGCTTACCGCCTGTCAGATCGTGTCGTATCTCTGCTGCCCAAAGCTGACAGTTATATGCAAGAACACGGTATGGCAGCAGACAAATTTACCTATTTGCCTAACGGGGTTGACGTAGCAGAATGGAAAAGTCATGAAACACCATTGCCAGAACAGTATAGTCAGTTATTGACTCAACTCAAGCAATCGGGGCGTTTCCTCGTTGGCTATGCAGGTGCCCATGGATTAGCCAATGTACTATCTAGTTTGATTGATGCCGCTCAGCTATTACGAAATCAACCCGTAACTTTTATGCTAGTCGGTCAAGGTCTAGAAAAGTTCTTCTTACAACAAAAAGTTTTACAACTTAATTTAGATAACGTTATCTTTCTGCCACCAGTAAGCAGAACCTCTATTCCTAGCTTACTAGCGGCGATGGATGCACTGTTTATTGGGTTGCAAAAGAAAGCAATTTTTCGCTTTGGCGTTAGTCCAAATAAGCTTATGGATTATATGATGGCAGCTAAACCAGTCATTCACGCCATTGAAGCCGGGAATGATTTAGTCGCACAAAGCAATTGTGGTATTTCTGT
>CAKZMA010001156.1 GCA_937127375.1 uncultured Coleofasciculus sp.
TCGCCCTCTCAGCTCAAGGTAATATTACCCTGGGCAATCTTGACGCTCGTGGGGTCTTCTTGCCGAATTAGATAACCACCAGCCAACTGAACATTTTTAACGGTTCACAAATTGGAACAGCAACAGTCAATCAAGGAGCCGGGGGCAATATAACCGTAAACGCCTCAGACACCATCAGAATCGCTGGCACTTCCGCCGACGGTCAGGTACCCAGTGGTCTATTTACCGCCGCCCTTCCCGACTCAACTGGAGTAGCTGGAAATTTAGCGATCGCGACTCAAACATTATCCCTGGAAAACGGATCACAAATCTCTGCCCGAAGTAAAGGAGAAGGTAACGCCGGTCAAATTACTCTGACGATTACCGACAGACTCATCGCCACTGACAGCAGTATCCTCACCGCCACAGAGCAATCCGCTGGCGGCGCCATTAATATCACCGCCGCTGATATCCGACTCTGGGGCGACAGCGACATCACCACCAGTGTCTCCAGTGGAGGTGACAACGGTGGGAAAATCATGATTACCGCTGACTCCATCCTGGCATTTGATGATAGCGATATCCTAGCCTTTGCCCGTGATGGCAGAGGTGGCGACATCACCTTAAATACTCCCATCTTCTTCGGCTTCCGCTATACCCCTGCCGCCAAAGGCACTGATCCAACTACCCTAGATCATAACCAGCGTGTCGATATCAATGCCGATGCCGCGATCGATGGCATAATTACCTTACCCAACCTCACCTTTATTGACAATAGCCTCATCGATTTACCCAACAATTTCATCGACACCGATAATCTAATTGCCAATAGCTGCATGGTTCGGGCTGATCAGCAAAATGGCACATTTACTATCACAGGTGCCGGAAACTTGCCCCCGCGTCCTGGTGATCCTACCATTTCCCCCTATCCCACCGGCACCGTGCGGATGATTCCCACAGAAAGTACAACTCGCCCCTGGCAAAAAGGCGATCCAATAGTGGAATCCACGGGGGTATATCGACTCCCTGATGGACGGTTGGTGATGAGTCGGGATTGTTCTTAAATGCTCCTATCAAAGCGCGATCGCATCAAACCTTTTCATTCAAATTAAGCCCACGCGATCGCAGGTTTGTAAATCACACAGACTAACACACAGAGGACAACACAAAGCGCGATCGCATCCCATTGATCAGGATAACAATATCACAAATACCGTAGGGGCGCAAGGCTTGCGCCCCTAGGCTTGCGCCCCCAGTCCGATCAAATCCGGTTAAACAACCGCACTAAAGATGACTGAAACCCTCATTCTGGCGCGATCACATTTGTGTGCAATCAACAGGTTAATTAACCAAGAAATATGCGCCTAACGCACGATGGCGGACTGACACAGCTAAAATTGTGGAATAGATTTGACGTTTAAACCGGGCGCACACCGTGCGCCCCTACAATTCTAATCTACCATTTTAGGTGTGCCACGACACGACAATTTTGCTTTAACATAAAATGACATAAGACATAAGACAAATGACGATCTCCACCTTTAACGTTACTTGTGCCTACCTACTTAAAGATGCTTTCCTCGCCTTTAGTTTTGACCCTGCCACCATCAATTCAACTCAGCGATGACCAATTTTTTGAACTGTGCCAAATCAACCATGATTTGCGATTAGAGCGCAACCTAAAAACCGGAGAAATTTGGATTATGACGCCAGCGGGTGGAGAAACAGGAAATCGCAATTTTTCCCTAATCGTTCAGCTTGGTTCATGGGTAAAACAGGATAAAACCGGGATTGGGTTTGACTCTAGCACCGGATTTCGGATTCTAGGAGCCACCAAAGATCCCATGTCACCGGATGCGGCTTGGGTGCGATTAGAACGCTGGAATGCGTTGACTCCGGAACAGCAGCAAAAATTTCCCCCAATTTGCCCGGATTTTGTGGTGGAATTACGCTCTCCCAGTGATACATTGAAATCCTTACAAAAAAAGATGGAGGAGTGGGTACGTTTGGGCGTGCAATTGGGTTGGCTGATTGACCGTACTGGTCGCCAAGTTTATATTTATCGTCAGGATGGTTCTCAGGACTGTTTAGAGAATCCGGAAACCCTATCCGGCGAGATGGTGCTTCCAGGTTTTGTATTAGACATGAGTGAAATTTGGTAGGAATTGATAAGGAGGGTTAGGGTGGGGTGACGCAAGGGGAGGGTTAAGATAAAAACCAAGACGATCGCATCAAACGTTTTCATTCAAATCAAGCCAACGCGATCGCATCCCATTGATGAGCATGACAATATCACAAATCCCGTAGGGGCGCACGGCGTGCGCCCCATTTAACCTACATCTAAGCAGATTACTTATCTTTCTTTTGCTTTTTGGAATGTTGTCGCTTGAGCAAACCTCCAAATCCTAAAGCGGTGGCTGAACCAAGGATAGTTAAGGGTTCAGGTACAGGTTCTGGGTTTACAATACTTTGTGTGGCATTAAAGTTATCAAAGGCAAAACCGCCACCTCCCCCACGGTTAACACCAGAAATCCGAATGTAACCGATATCACTGTCTAAATCGCTGAAGGAAAAGTTATAGGGCAAAGCATCGAAAGTATCAGGACCTTCATCACCAGGGACAGGAGGTGTGTTAATGGAACTAATGACTGTCCCTGTAGAATCAAGCGCTGCGATCGAGAATATTTCGCCCAGATCAAGATCCCAGAGTTGACCTGATGCGCTTGACGTTAAGTTGACACCAATGATAGGGAAGGCGCGATCGCAGGATGGTGCAATGGTCTAGAATCGAAGCATGATCCGGATTGAGCGGCTCTAGTAGAGTAGAAATTTATTTCCAATCTCTTAAGGTCAGCGACATTTCTCTTAAGTCAGTGCCACTTAATTTTTCTGTCAAATCAGTAACTATAGAAATTCTTATAACCCTGGTGATACGACCTGGAAACGTTTTAAGATCCTTGGGGATGGACAATTGAGCCTTTCTCGTTTTCAATTAGAAAACGGAGAACAGCTAGAGAACTCCCAATTGCATCAATGGCGTATAAACTCATAAGGAGTTAAGTCTCACCGATGGCAGTCAACCTGTATCAGTGACAATGAGTGGTAGTTCAGTTTTGAATGTGAGGTAAGAGCGATGAGTGATGGTATGGCATTCCTAACAGGGGCTGCCTTTGCGGGGGTAGCGGTTCTGTTTATGATGAAAGGCGGAGATAGTCTTGGCATTACCAATGCCCCTCCCTCTCAAACGGCTCAACTTCCACAGAGCAATCCTTATAATCCCTATGATCCTGCTTATGGGCAGAACCCGCAAATGCCAGTTCAGACGACACCGGGTTTTGCAGGTAATGATTTTGAACAGCAACAGGTTACAGTAGAACGCTTGAAAGGCATGCTGGAACAGCAACGCGCCGAAACGGAACAGCTAAAAGCTCAAATGCAAAACCAGCAAGCGTTGATTGACAATCTTATGGGACAAAATAATCCCAATAATCCCAATAGTTTCATACCACCTCGGATTGAAGCAGCGCCCCCTGTAACTCCTGTCCAGCAGTCTGAGCAAGATAATTCGATTATTTCCGGCTTGGTTTGGGGATTGGGTGGTATGGCGGTAACGATTAGTGGTGGTGTTGTCGTTGTGGGATTATTAGCAGTGCTGTCGCGACAACAACAACCACGTCCACCTCGGACAACTTACGTTGTGCCCCATCCCTACAATGCGCTTCCTTATGCCCCCTCAGCTAGGCGGCGCACTGAAGTAATACCGCCTCCTGTTGATGATAGACAAGTGGATTATGTGGAATATGAGCGTTAGTACAAAAAGGCAGAAGGCTCCAGGGCAAAATGCTGTAAGGTTTGTAGCAAATTCGTATTGCCTAAACTGAGCTTCTGGATGGGAAGGCTCATATCCCGGATGCTGTTAAACCATGTCCTCTTTCCGAAGTGAAGGCTCCGGCTCCTTGTCAAGGAAGAATCCCCACGTCTTTAGACTGGGGAGTGCTAACTTGTTACCCTAAAAATAGGAATTCTCCCATCCACCCAAGCCCACGGCATCAAGCGTGCAGATAACAAATGTTTCAACAACCCTAACCTAGCTATCGCTTGAGGTTAGGGATTGCCAGAGACAAGACTGGCAACGCAAGCGTTGAATAGACCACGCTCGCCGTTAACTGATACGCACTTCCGAATACTTCCCCAGTTCGGATCAACTGCAAGCCTACTTGTTTAGGCGCTTTAAGAGAGGACATTTTGTTAACGGTGGTCGAGGGGACGTACAACTTACACGAGAGGCTTATATCCATGATTCGTGTACCCGTTTTATCGCCAGACGGTAAACCATTAATGCCAGCTAAAGCTAGCCGCGTTCGGCGGTGGCTAAAAGCTGGTAAAGCTAAAGTCATCCATAACGACTTAGGCATCTTTCAAGTCCAGTTAGTTAACCCGCCGTCGGGGGAGGAAACCCAAGATATTGTGGCTGGAATTGATCCGGGAAAGCTATTCACGGGGATTGCGATTCAATCAGCCAAAGCTACTCTGTTTTTAGCCCACCTAAATTTGCCTTTTAAAAACGTGACCAAGCGGATGAAAGGGCGGGCAATGATGCGACGGGGGCGGCGGGGGCGGCGGATTAACCGGAAGATTCCCTATAACCAACGCAACCACCGCCAATGCCGGTTCGACAACCGCAAAGGTCACAAGATACCCCCTAGTATCCGGGCTAATAAACAATTAGCTTTGCGGGTAATCCAGGAGTTAAGACAAATCTACCCATTCACCGATGTGGTAGTGGAAGTGATTAAAGCCAGAGGCGACAAAGGGTTTAGTCCTGCAATGGTTGGTCAA
>CAKZMA010001157.1 GCA_937127375.1 uncultured Coleofasciculus sp.
TTAAGTTGCAGGTTAGCGAGGATAGATATTATCAGATTCCGCTGTCTTTGTTTGAGCATAAAATAAATCATTTGTTGTTCTACTCGCGTTACTTAGAACCAAGTGCTATTCCGCTACCTGAAAAAAAGCCTTTAACTGACGATGTTATTCCAGCATCACCGACACCTTTGTCTGATCACGTTATCAATCTTGGTTTGTGGTTGCGAGATGAGATTGATGATTTGACTCGCAGTCTGGGATGGGGATTGCCTGCACCCCTAATACCTGCTACAGCAACGGGTTTCCGTTCTATTGAATCTTTTGATACAGCGATCGCACAATTGATGGATCGGGGTATTAATATCCCGTCGCAAGCTTCTGGAAGTTGTCGAACAATCTATCTAGGGGATACCTCTTTAGAGGTTTTGGCAGGGATTTGGGCGTTACCGCCTACGTCAGATGAGTCAATTCCAAAGTGGTCATTACTCTTAATTTTGGGTATGCCGTCTGGTGGTTTTTTACCCCAGGGTATCCGGTTACAAGTTAAGGATGTCAATAGTGTTTTGTACGACAAAATACTGGAAAATGATGATTATTATATGATGGTGCGGTTAATCGCAAACGTGACAGAACAGTTTACTGCAACAATTGAGCTACAGGGAGAAGAGTTTGAGTTAGAGCCGTTTGCTTTCAATCCAGATCAAGGTTCTGGTACTATCCAGAAAAAATTGCCTGGATTTAGAAGCATTTCGGTTGCTAAATCGTCCTGGGTGAGAACTTAAGCATAGTCTCTATCTGTAGGGTGTGTTAGCGTAGCGTAACGCACCATTACCACTCGTTAATCTAGGAGAAAGTGATGTTTGATCCACCACAATATCTTATGATTCATCTCTGGCAAATCAGCGCACAACCAATCGACAACGGCTAACTTCTATGAACCTCTGCACTGTTTTCCAACTCAATGTTTTGCGTATCGGTGAAGATTGCGGCTTCCAACTCACCTGTGGGGAACGACCGCCAATTTGGGCTAAACTCAAATATCCCAAAGAATTGGATGACTTATATCGAAACTGGAGAGCTTATTATGAACGCTCCTATGGAGTCCCGTTGAGGGCAGAAATTCAAGATGATTTTTCTTTTACTCCTAAACAAGTGGATTGGAAAAATAAATCGGAGGAAGCCAAAGCTGCTTTACTTGAAAATTTTTATCAGTGGCTAGGTAGTGTAGAATTGTTGCCAATTCGTGACGAAATTCAAAGTGTAACCTTTAACCAACTATCGGATAAAAAGCTATGGAGAGGGAACAATAACTGCGTGGATTTATTAATTGCTTGTGATTCCCCAGATTTAGCTAGACTCCCTTGGGAAATGTGGGAAATTGCGCCTAAAGATTTGGTTCATATTTCACGCACGGCTATTAATGCGGGGAATGAAGTTATTGCAGCAGGGACTATTCCTCAGCGGGGAAAGCCTAGAATTTTGGCAATTTTGGCAGATGCAACGGAACTGAATCTCAATAAAGACAAGCAAGCAGTGCGGTTGCTGAAGAAAGTGGCAACGGTTGATGAGGTTAAATTGGAGTCGGAGGATATAAAAAAAGACTTTATTGAACGCTTGTTGGATGATCGAGGTTGGGATGCGCTGATTTTTGCGGGACATAGTAATGAAACAGCACTAACAGGTGGCAAGCTAGAATTAGCTCCCGGTGTGACGCTATCGATTAGTGAGATTGAAGATCAACTTACGGAAGCGAAAAATCGCGGATTGCGGGTGGCGATTTTCAACTCTTGCAATGTAATCTGTATCGCTGAATCCCTGATTCGGTTGGGATTGAGTCAGGTGGTGGTGATGCGGGAAAAAATCCACGACACCGCAGCCCATCAATTTCTGCATAAGTTGTGTCAAGGTTTGGCAGAGTATAAGGATATTCAAATGGCTATTTGGGAAACTTGTGAGTATTTTGAGACAGAGAAGTATGCTTATCCATCGGCGTATTTAATTCCATCGCTGTTTCGTCCCCCATCTCCCCAGGCGGATTTGTTTCAGATTGAACCCTTGGGGTTGAAGCGGTTTTGGCGCACTTGGAAACCGACGAAGTGGGAGGCAAGCGTGTTATCGACGGCGTTGGTTCTGAGTTTTTTGGTTCCCGCACAAGAGTTGTTGTTTGATGTGCGCCAATTATCTCAGGCTGTTTATCGAGATTTAACCCAACAGTTACCACAGGGTACGCCCCCTGTTCGGTTGATTGCTATTGATCAGGAGTCAATTAATCAAGAAGGCTTTAATGCTCAACGGATGAGTCGCGCCTACCTAGCTAAATTAGTGGATAAGATTGCCGAGTTCAATGTTAAGACTGTTGGGATCGATTATTTGCTCCATTCAAAAGAATCGGGTGAGGCGCAATTGGCTAATTCTATAGAGTCTGCTATTAAAAAAGATAAGACCTGGTTCGTGTTGGCTGTTAATGAAGAAAAAGACTTGAGAGTTCATCCTGATATTGCTAAATATCAGTGGAGTCTTCAGGGAGATGTTACCTTTTTTCTCTGGGATGTTAAGTTGCCTGACTCTCAGACTTGTTCTCTCTTTAATGTTGAACTGTCTGGGGGTGAACAGTCCTGTCCTTTTTCCTACATGTTAGCATTATCCCATCTTCTCAATCAGAGTCAGTCTTTAGCTAATTTACCTGAACCTCAAGAAATATTGTCAAGGGAAACCGATCCTATTTCGACAAATAGTTTTCAGGATAAGTTGAGACAGTTTCTTAAAAAAAATAGGGAGGGAGAGCGAGTTATCGCCAAGCTCAAACAAGGTTTGGCTCCTTTTGGCTGGCGTTCTGTTATTGACTTTTCTATTCCGCCAGATATTGCTTACGACCGAATTACAGCGAAAGATTTTTTTGAATTAGATCCTAAGAATCCTGCGCCGGGGGAAAGGATTGAGGGACAAATTATTATTATTGGTTCTGGGGGATACATTGATGCTGAGGACAATTATTCACTGCCTCTAGCTATTGACTATTGGTTACATCCACCGAAGTGGCAAAAATCAGTATCCAAAGATGAGCGCAAATCTTTCAGTGGTGCAGAAGCTCATGCTTACATGGTTTACCAATTTTTAACTCAGCGCTATCCAATGGTTTCGCCAATTTTCAATGTGTTGTTGATTGGATTAGCAGCTGTTTTAGGGAAAGGCATGACTCTGTTATTGCGGCAAGTGAATGCTAAAAAACGGCGGAAATTGGCATTACTGTTGGTGAATTTGCCTGTTGTTGCCGGATTGGTTGGGTTGCAACTTTATGTTTCGGCTTCCGTTGTTATTCCCTGGTTTTTTCCATCAATTGTTTTTGGGAATTACTTTTTATCAGTTTTTAGGAGCAAATCTCATGTTTAGCAGAATTAAGGTACAGGTTTTCTTGCTAGTGTTTGCGATTGCAGGTGTTAATTTTCCGGCTTTGTCGGCTTTAGTTGAAAATTCAGCAACTGACTCAGCTCATTCAGGAAAGACTTTAATTGGTCAAAATACGAAGGAACCTTTGTATCAAAGAATAGTAGATATTTTAGTGGGTCGCCGACAAAATAATGGCACTCGTGGTGATGATTTTTGTCCAATTTGGCCCAATAAAGATCGCACTGACTCACTCTTGACTTGGAGCGATCGCCCTTTATTTGTTTGGGAAGGGGATGCTACACGAATTGAGATCTATTATAGTGACTGGAAGTTAATGTGGGGAGAAGATGTAACTAATGTTCAGCATATTACTTATCCTGATAATACTGAAAACAAGTTGAAACCTGGTCAAGAGTACAAATATATAGTGTCTTATCAATACGATACGGAAGATGGAACAACGATATCAACAAAAGAGCAGCATTCTTTTCAGGTTGTTGCTCTGGACAAACGCGATTCAATTACAGATGGATTAGCCGTCCTAGAAAATCAAATCCAAAACTTAAGTCATCAGGAGAAAGTTCTAGAACGAGCGAACTATTTTGCACAACAGGAAATTCGGTTAGCGGGCAATAATAACACACAAAAACTGTGGGCTGATGTTTTTCGGGAACTGTTCTCGGTATCGTCGTCGGAATGGACTGAAACAATAGAGCAAATCCGCAGTGATGAACAAGATAAGCAATGTCCTGAACCTGTCGAAGGGTCGAGGTGTTGCTTTTGAGCTATTGAGGTATCCCAATCTAAATGCCGAACAGCTTATTTATCTTAATGATAGGTATTTAATGAGACATAATCTGATTGGGTTAGTTTGGCTTTTTCTTCACTTTGGGAAATCTCTAGTAGAGAACGGATTGAATTTATGTTTTCCCCATTTAATTCTTGTTGATACCACAAATTCTGGGATGGCTGGCTTTCCAGCTCCCAGTACCCTTTACCAAGGGTTGCCAATCATAGTAAAACCTGACCAGTAATAGGGATGGGATAGCGTCCGATTGTCTACATTTAGCTCTTCTGGTAAGGAGATGCGATATTGCTCACCAACTAAATCACCATTTTCAAATTTAACGTTCCCTTTCAGCATAGCTACCTGTGCTTGTCTTAATGCTTCTGCTTTGGTGGGAGCTGTTTTTAACTGGGTATAAAATTCTGTCATCAAACCTAAGTTGCCGATATCATTAATTTTCCACAAACTGCCTAAAACGGATTTCACTCCAGTCAGACGAGCAATTCCGGCAAAACCTAATTCTGCATCTTTATTTCCGGAAGCTGTCTTACAAGCACTCAGGACTAATAATTCTACCAGAGGATCATCCAAGCCCAGTGTTTTAATGTCGTCTAATCCTACTACTCCATCCCCAAACTGAATAAATGAGTGACTCAGGGGACTTGGTTCAAAATTTGCATGGGTGGCGAGATGAACAATTTTATAATATCCCGTATCTTGTGCTGATTTGAGGTTATCTTTTGTAAACTCCTCATTGGGGAAAGGATCACCTTGCCACAGATTAAGAATAAGTTCAATTTCTGTCTCTACACCGGGTAAAGGGGGAAGGCTTTTAAATTCTGATGCACCCATCGCTAATACACGAGCATTTTGAAGGGTGTTTATTGTATCAGCTTCGCGGATATTAATTAGACTCATACTCGGTGTCAGCCCAATGCTATATCCCTTCTCAATTATAAACTTATTGTCTTGGCGATCGCGCAGAGCGGCTAGGGGCAATGAACGTAATCCCTCATCCATAACAAAGACCAAATTATTGATACCTTGAGCCTTTAACTCTTCCTCTATTGGTCTGATCAGCCACTCATAAAATTGCTCGGCAGGTTCTTTATAGTCTTCAGTCCCCTCTTTACTGCGAGAATCCACACTACTCAAAAAATTATTAGCTTGGCTAAATACTTTTGTGCGTGTTGCTTCAAACATAGATTTGGTAATCACGTCTCCTTCGCTCGTGACTAGCATCAATTCCAAGGGAACTTCTAATGCTATGTCAGATATGGGAGGAATTTTATTTCCATCTAATTCCGGTCGCACTACCGGACCTCTAGGAAGGAAAGAGACATATATAATTCCGGGTTTTACCTCACCCTTAGTGGTTTCTACAATTCTCCTGAGATCCTGGCGGATTTCATCTAAGGTTTTGATTGGAGTTGTCGTCGTTTCTCCCAAGTATTGGTTGGCTTGAGTTGTAAAGCGATCTTCAATTTCGTAAACAATTGTTTCCACAGGACGCTGTGGTTCGATTTGGGAGAGTTCATCGGGGAGTTTTTGTAGGTCTTCTGGTTTATCAAAATTACTAGGTTGCTCTTCGGTAATAATCTGAATCTGATTGGGCGGCGTTCCTTGAGTATAAGAACCAGGAAAGGATTGAACGGGTGCAATCGTATTATTTGTCCCAGTGGTAATCGCCGCTGCTGTGCCATTTGTCGTGGCATCTCCTACCACAAATGGTGTATTTTGTGAACCTCCCCCGTGACGAATAATCACGGAACCACCTTCTTCTCCCCCTGCGGTAGAAATGCTAGCGTTAGTACCATTTTGGTCGGTAAATGTTCCGGTGGCACGTAAATTTTGCTCGGTGGTAATATCTACGTCTCCACCGACTCCATTTTCACCACCTTGAGCGTTAATTGAGCTGACTTCAATATCATTTTCTGGGTCAAGGGTAACATCACCGCCATTGCCAGATGTGCCACTGGAATTAATTGTGCCTGTTTCAATGCTGGTGGTGGCTTCGATGGATATGTTCCCACCGTTGATACCGGAACTATTCAGGTTTCCGGTGGTAACGGTTGTTCCTTCTAGAGAAATGTCTCCGCCCTTTTCA
>CAKZMA010001158.1 GCA_937127375.1 uncultured Coleofasciculus sp.
TTGTCTCACAGAACCTAAACTAACCAAAGGTCGATGGCGACGCAAGTTCAGTTTAGCGGGACGAATCTGGCGATCGATATCCTCAGCTTGATTCCCATTATCCAACCTGACAGGGGCATTTTGGCGGTTAGTGGCGTCTGATAAGCTGTAGCGGATGAAATGGAGACCCCGCATAGCTGTGGTTGAGTCGAGATGGCTAAGTACACCGTCGGGTAAGGGTAAAGCCGGAGGTGCGCCAGGGGGTTCTAGTAGGTCAGTCCACAGTTCGGGTTGTTCAACGGTATTATAGTGAGCAACATGAATCGCACCCACTGGAAACTCGTGAGGTCTAGTCTGGTTCAACTCCCAAAACCAGCGTCCGATAATCAAGCGATCGCTCAAAAACCGTTCACCATCGTGCAACAGTTCCCAAGGGAGGGCGGAATCTTGGTCAGCTAGGATGAGGAGAGTAAAGGTGCGATTGAGCTGAGTAACGGTGTGGAGGTCATTTTGGAGTTCCCTGGGGAGTAGGTGAGTGAAGAGATATTGACCCAGGGATTTGAGACGCGATCGCCCATCTTCGGGGAGAGCATCTGATATCGTTTCCAGTGTTGTTCCTAACAATCCCCGCATCTGTTCTAGCCAACGACTGGAAAGGAATTCTGAGTGATAATTAATTTCGCCAGGAAAGAGTGATGGTATCCGGAAGCTTCTGAGTTGATACTGGAATTGACAGGCTGAATTCGTGTCATTCCCAGCGGTTTGGATGCGGAGGATAAAGTCAGGTTGGCGGACGGGACGAGGTTGGGTGGTAATGCGCTTAGGAGTGAAGCTAGTTGTATCAAATTCGGCGATTTGTACTTGAGTTTCTAAGGTTGTCTCAAATGTGTCTCCCCGGTAGAGTTCAACATTGATAGTAGCTGTGCCAGAACGGAGTGCAGTCAGGCAAAATGTTGCAGTTTGAGTTAACTGTCTCGTAATGGTTTCTCCGTTAGCATCTGGATCTAAGGGTAAGCTAGCTGTGTGATCACCATTGAATTGAAAACCTGGAGCATTGAGTAATATGTTCAATTCGCTTCCGATAGCTTCACTTTGGGGAAGTTGAAACATATAATCCTTTTCATCAACTTTACCAACTGACTTTAGAGAGATTGAAACTTCTATGTCCCCGCCAACTGACGTTACTTCTGGGGATCGAGTTAATGAGATGCAATAGACTAAGTTGCTGTCCTGAACGAGAGTCTGGTAAGCACTGACATAAGCATGGTATGCAGGTTCGTCTACAAAAGCA
Organism: uncultured Coleofasciculus sp.; assembly: GCA_937127375.1. Lineage (GTDB taxonomy): Bacteria > Cyanobacteriota > Cyanobacteriia > Cyanobacteriales > Coleofasciculaceae > Coleofasciculus. The sequence goes on from CAKZMA010001158.1 coordinate 1,271, forward strand.
AAAATAACCTTCTCTAGGTGACTTTCACGCTGTAGGTAATTCGTGACAATCTTCAATATTTCGGGAGCTAAACTAGCTGGATTTAACCCCGCAGCACCAGTGCCGACAGAAGGAAACGCTATTGTCCTGACATCATTTATTCTTTCAGCCTGAGTTAAGGCAGCAGTAATACTCTGAAAGACAGTTGTAGCTGTAGGAGATACATCTTTACTTATTGGAGTATAGAATAAGTAGCCAGCCGACAGAGGACTAGCAGAAGTTACAAGAACTTCACCTAATGATGGTCTAGGCTGGTTCTGTAATCTTTTGTACAACCCAGATCCCAATCTTTCCAAAAGTTGTTTACCAATAAGCCCATTATTTAGACTTAGACTGGTAGGGATGACAATCGCATCTACTTTTAAAACCAGAATATTTTTCCGAACCAACTCGATACGTGCAAGTGCCTCATCACGGCTGATAGGTTGCGATTGGTGTCGATGATTAATCAGGAGTTGTCTCGTTAATCGACGCACCCTTTCATCAGAATTATTCTGAAGTTGTGCTAGTGTTTCCCCATCGCGATCGCCAATTCCATCACTGATCGCCAAATACAGCTGCTCATAGTCTTTCGCCCGTTGGGATTCGCCTAGGGAATCGTAAGCACGGCTCAAATTATACAGAGAATCGGAAATGCCAGAACGATCATCGATTTCCTCAAATATCGCCAAAGATTGCTGATAGTATTCTATGGCTTGTTGAAATTCTTCTAGAGACGAATAAACATTGCCCAAACAATTCAGAGCATTGCCAATACCTACGCGATCGCCAATTTCTTCACTCAGTTCTAAAAACTGCTGATAGTAGTCTTTTGCCCGTTGGTATTCTTTGAGGAAATGGTACAACCCATGACCTAACTTCTCCAGAGAGTGCGCTTCCTCAGAGCGATTCCTAAGTTCTCGTGCAACGACTAACGCCTGTTCATAACTTCTAATTGCCCGTTTTGTGTTTTCAGTCGAATCGCCCCACAATCGTCTCATATAGGCATCACCCAAGTTATTATGGGTTTTTACCCACTGTTGAGGAGATGACTCCCGGGTGTAGACTTGTAGCGCTGCTTCATAGGATGCGATCGCACGTTCTACATTCTCTATATTTGCTCCCGGAATTCTATTACTATAGGCTTCTCCAAGACAATTTTGAGTCATCGCCCATTGTTCAGGAAACGCCTCACGGGTATAAATTTCTAAGGCGGCTTGAAAACAGGCGATCGCATCGCCTACATTTTCTGCCTTATCTCCCTGAATACGTTCGGTGTAGACTTGTCCCAGAGACTGTTGAATTTCTGCCCATTCTTGAGGAAATGCTTCACGAGTATAAAACTGTAAGGCTGATTTATAACAAGCGATCGCCTCTTCATAATGCCCAGATTCAGCGTATGCCTTACCCTGTTCAACGTCAAGTTCATGATGATCTAAATTCGCTTCATCTAGATTAATGAGATAACGTGACATAGGCTCAATTTTAGAGCCTTTAAACCATCGAGCATCCGGTTGCCAAGTGCCATTAAGATCATCTCGTCTGCGAGTTTCAACAGTTAATTGGCTGTCTTCTATCTTGAGTAAGTTATACTGCCAAGGATAACCCGAACTCTGCTCTTGAGTTAAGACACCAAACTTTCCAGCACCAATGATATTAATTAACTGTTCACCAGTACGGTAATGATAGTGGTAGGAACTACTCTCCGCCCGATGAATGCCACCGTGAAGACAAAGGCGAAAGCCAGCAGCAGCCAAGCGTTCCATAAACCCGTGTTCTTTTATACAATTCTCAGAGCCATTATTGAGTGGATGATGCCAAACAGCAATCTTGAGACAATTTTCATAAGCTGAACTACGGCGAATTTGGCTTAATACATTACTGATAACTTCAGGATGAATACTGGAACGAGACGGATAATAATGATCGATTTGCCAAGCTGAATTTAGCCCAAAAATCAGCAGATTTTGTTCCGGTAGATGCTGTAAACTATATTGTTGGTCATACTCTAAGGGGTAAGTATTACCCGTTATTTCCTGATAGAATCGGCTGAAATGAGCAAATCTCTGTTTATATATAGCTTCATCTCTAACTTTAATAACACTCTCACTTTCTTCTAGATAACAGCCTTCTCTAAGTTCTCCCTGATAATCTTCTCGGTTGGTTCGTATGTAAGCTGATTCTGCCAGTTCCCAGTTCAGATCGTGATTACCAGGAACGATGACAATCTGTTGTGGCTCAAGCTGGAATTCCTGACATAAACGACTGATAAATAATTGGGCAGCAGCATACTCATCAGGAGTAGATTGGCTGGCAATATCACCGGAAAGTATAAGTGCATCCAGACGAGAACAGTTTAGCTCGTAGCGTAAATCTTCAGCTAACTGAGCATACCAGATGCGGGCATTGTCAGTCGTGCCAAACTGTAAGTCAGAGAGGTGGAGAATATAATTTAAGCCACTATACTTACCCCAATCTACAATTTCTTCCAAATCCACCTCTAACGCATGACAAATTTCGTAAAAAATCACGTAGGCAACAGGTTTGCCATTCAGAAAATTACTTACGGTAGACAGAGATAGTTGCAATCTTTCAGCAAGATCTGTCTGACGTGCAAACCCTTTATGTAGCAAAGCTGACTTGACAAAATTAATACGTCGGGGGTTAACTTTGAGTGATCGCGCCATACTTCATCACAGGTAAGTCAATTGGAGTATATTGAGCGCTTAATAAGAAGATTTCGCTTGTTGCATCCTATTTAGGATTGCTATAGTAAACATTGTAATCTAGCCACTCCCTGCCTTGTTCAGTAAGTCTTAGTTGGCACTTTATCTAACCAAATAATGCGCCGGATTAGAAAGCCCATAAGCCAGCCCTTATGGTATTATCAAGGAATGATGCTCACTAAAAAAATAATAATAAAAGATTGTTGACTGATCGAGAAAAGCTTTAGGGGCGCACGGACGTGCGCCCCTACCCATCCGGTTGATAATACTCACTATTTTTTCCCCAGATCAGGGATAACCAACATAAAAAGAATACCGAAAACAATAATCGCCAGAGCTTGCTCTGTGGTCAGTAGATTCGGTCTGACTAAATATAAGACAGCAAAGCCAAGCAACGCAATTGTCAGATTCCGAGACAGCAGCCCCGGCATTACCAGAGTCGCAATGATGCAAAATGCGATTATTGCAATGGCTACTTCCATGGTTCCTGTTTCCTTGTTTCGGGTAATTACAGGGCGTTTAGCAAGGCGGAAAGCCTAACCGATCGCCTACTATCAATCAGCCGTTACCTTTAACCCGATTCCTGGTGGGCAAGATTTGCCTGTTTCTGTCGGGCTGGCTTGTGTACGGGTTCCCCCTGTACGCTATACGGCACTCGGTAACGTAACTCTAAACTATCTCAAAACCGCTCATAAGTCAGTAGTGAGTAACTGCTCATTTGGACTCTACGCGATCGCACCTCCCGAAAAACACGCCTATCCCTTATCCCAATAAGGCTTTCCCTAACTCCGAGTCCGGGTAAAGTTGTGTTAAAATATTAAAAGAAAGTAGCACATTTTAGCAACTATTTGGGTTAAACATGGCGGTTTAGCTCACTTTTTGCGCTTTTTTTGCCTAAATCCTGAATTTTTATGGAGTTTTTCGTTCTATGAGTACCTCCCAAGAGCGGATTGTCCCGACAAATCTTCGCAGCGAAATGTCTAGGTCATACCTAGAATATGCCATGAGCGTCATCGTGGGTCGGGCGCTACCCGATGCGAGGGATGGACTCAAGCCAGTACATCGGCGGATTCTCTATGCGATGCATGAACTGGGACTCACGCCCGATCGCCCCTTCCGTAAATGCGCCCGTGTTGTGGGTGAAGTCTTAGGGAAATATCACCCCCACGGCGATACAGCGGTGTATGATGCCTTAGTTCGCATGGCACAGGATTTCTCCATGCGATCGCCCCTAATTAACGGACATGGTAACTTTGGCTCGGTGGATAATGACCCACCTGCGGCAATGCGTTACACAGAATGCCGCTTGCAATCCTTAGCCACAGACTCCCTACTCCGGGATATTGAGTCGGAAACGGTCGATTTTCTGGATAACTTCGATGGATCACAACAAGAACCGATCGTTCTCCCCGCCCGGGTTCCCCAGATACTCCTGAATGGATCATCGGGTATTGCCGTTGGTATGGCAACCAATATCCCGCCCCATAATCTGGGGGAATTGGTGGATGGCTTAGTCGCCCTCATCCATAACCCAGAAATCACCGAAAAAGAATTGATGCGGTATATTCCCGCCCCAGACTTTCCCACGGGTGGTCAAATCCTGGGCAGATCCGGCATCAAAGACGCCTACACCACCGGGCGCGGTTCCATCACCATGCGGGGTGTGGCGCAAGTTGAAACCATAGAACACCGGGGACGCCCGGATAAAGAGGCGATTATTGTCACCGAATTGCCCTACCAAACCAATAAGGCGGCATTAATTGAAAAAATTGCCGAAATGGTGAATGATAAGCGCATTGAAGGCATTTCCGATATTCGGGATGAAAGCGATCGCCGGGGAATGCGGGTGGTGATTGAACTGAAGCGGGATGCCTATCCCCGTGTGGTTCTCAATAATCTTTATAAGCAAACCCCCCTGCAAAGCAATTTTGGTGCCAACATGTTGGCATTAGTTGGGAATGAACCCCAACTGTTGACAATCAAGCAGTTCCTCGAAGTCTTCCTAGAGTTCCGCATTGAAACAATTACCCGACGCACCCAATACGAACTCCGCAAAGCTGAGGAACGGGATCATCTACTGCAAGGGTTACTCATTGCCCTAGATAACTTAGACGCGGTAATTGCTGTCATTCGCGCTGCTAATGATACCGCCACCGCCAAGAGTCAATTAATCGAGCAATTTGGACTCTCCGAAGCCCAAGCCGATGCCATTTTGCAAATGCAACTGCGACGGTTGACGGCATTAGAAGCCCAGAAAATTCAAGCGGAACACGAAGAGTTACAAGTTCGCATTGCCGATCTGCAAGATATTCTGGCGAATCGACAGCGGATTCTGGAAATTATTGAAACCGAAGCCATCCAGATTAAAACCACCCACGACACACCGCGCCGCACGGTGATTCAAGAGGTGGAAGGGGAACTGGATGATATTGACTTAATCGCCAATGAAAAAGCGGTGATTTTAGTCACCGAACAAGGGTATATCAAACGGATGCCGATTCACTCCTTTGCTGCCCAAGCCCGGGCAACACGGGGTAAAGCGGCTGCCCGGATGAAGGAAGATGACGGGGTTGAGCATTTCCTCTCCTGCTGTGATCACGACAGCCTACTATTTTTTAGCGATCGCGGTGTCGTTTATTCCCTACGCGCCTACCAAATCCCCGCCGTATCTCGCACCGCCAGAGGGGTTCCCATCGTGCAGATGCTGCCCATTCCCCACGATGAAAAAATCACCTCGGTTGTCCCCGTTTCCGAGTTCACCGATGATGTCTATTTGGTGATGTTAACTCGTAAAGGGTATATCAAAAAAACGGCGTTGGATGCCTTTAGTAATATCCGGGCAAATGGTTTAATTGCCATTTCTCTGGGTGAAGGCGATCAACTGCGCTGGGTGCGTCTATGCCGAGCCGAAGATAGTATTATCGTGGGTACCAGTCAGGGCATGGCTATTCATTTTAAAGCCGATCACGATCAACTGCGTCCCCTAGGTCGGGCGACACGGGGGGTGAAGGCGATGAAACTGCGCTCTAAGGATGAGTTGATCAGTATGGATATTCTCCCGGCTCAAGTTGTCGAGAGGCTGATTGCTACAGCTAACAGTGAAGAGACAGAGACAGAAACGGAAGACGATACCAGCGATGAAGTGAATGGGGAAGAAGTTCACGAAACCGCCGGTCAAGGACCTTGGGTTTTGGTGGTTACCACAGGCGGTTTAGGTAAGCGAGTGCCAGTGTCTCAATTCCGGCTGCAAAATCGCGCCGGAATGGGATTAGTGGCGATTAAGTTCCGCCATAAAAAAGATAAACTCGCCGCGTTGCGAGTGGTGAATGAAGGGGATGAGTTGATGATGGTAACCATGCGAGGAATTATCATTCGCCAAGCCTTGGATGCCATTTCCCCCCAATCCCGAATGGCGACAGGGATACGAGTCCAGCGCTTAGATAAGGATGACGCGATCGCAGCGGTGGCGTTAGTTCCTTTATCGGGTTCTGAGGAAGAAGCTGAAGCATTGGATGAGGCGTTGTAATGTCAATTAGGCAACAGGGAACGGGGAACAGGGAACAGTGAGGAGGGCGGGTTTTGTTGTTCCGTTATTTCAACAATAGCTGACCTTAGTCCCTAAACCCGCCCCTACAATTGTGCCAAAACCTAAAAAAATAAGTCTCAGTAGGGTGGGTTAGGCGGTCATACCATCTCAAAAGCCAACCTTAAATTTGATATCCGCCGTAACCCACCAATCACAAAGCTTGAGTAAATACAGCAATTCCCAATGTTATGAAGTACAGTAACAGCAATGAAGAAACTAATTTCTGAAATAGAGATATCCTATTCTCAAGAAACCCGTTCAGGAGCAATAACCACCTGAATATACTTCTCGCAACACTGTTGAGATAACTCCTGGATTTGCTCATCTCGCTTCTTCCCAGGTTTTAAGTTATCCAACAAGCCTTGAAAGCCGAGAAAAGCCAGCTCATACATAAGTTGCTGACTCAACTTGCCATAAAAGAAACCGCCATGGGTATTAATTTCCCCTTTAACAAAATAAGCGATACTCAACCGCAAGTAATCAAACACCACTAATGCCGATTTTTTCAAAGACTGGCTAACTACACCAGTTTGTTTATTCGGTTCTGAGTCAGTAAAATCACAATAATCCGTGCAATCAAAATAGGTGAATCGATCAGCCACTCGCACGTTCTGTAAATCGATAGTTGAGACATCAGAACCCTTCACAATTTCCTTGTCAACCTGACCCACTGGAACCAGTTCATCGAGTTGTTGATGTTCCCGATTAGACGCCCGAATTTCTAGACAACAATACGGCGATTCAATTTGACCATTTTTATTGTTCACAATTCCGTAATCCTTCTCAGTCAGACGTTGATTGCGATAGTCATATTCATCCGCAAATCGTTGCACTGTTAAATTTCCCAATCGGTAACCGCGAAAACGAGTTCTGGCGGGAAAACTGATATAATTCACTGCCGTTGATGCCAGTCGCAGGGCTAAATCGCCTTCATTACTAAACAAATATGCTTCTTCGCAACGACGTAACGCCGATCGCAAGAAGTTTGAACGAACAGGCATAATCGAGTCAATGGAGATATCGGGAGCTACCAGAATTAATCGACCCAAACTAAAAACGCGACCAATATAGTTAGAGGGTTGTTTGTTAATAGATTCTGTATCGAAGACATCGGAAAGAATTCGCACCACATTGGTTACCACAAAACAGCCCATACTGTGACCCAAAAAATTCAACTTAATGCGGGTATCTTCACTTTGTCGGCGTTCGATAACCGCTTGGTCAATCTGCCGGATTAATTCCACTAAATCCACAACCCCATAGTTCATCGCCCGGTTGCGATCGCGTAGATACGTCGATAACCTGAGTGCTAGTAACGCCAGAATTATTCCCACTGAGAGGATAAATAGGATTAACAGAATTACGAATAACCCATTAACTAGCCCATTGAGTTGCAAAGGCAGGAAAATTCCCAGCCCACCGATGAGTAATCCACCCAATAAGATGTAAATTGGTAACCGAGGCAGTAAATCATGTAAATCGGTTTTCTGCAAAACAGCTTTAGTGCCAAAGAATGAAACGATGGCAATTAAAGCCAAGGTAATGAATTGAGCTGTTGTATGACCCAATAAAAAAGGTCTGGCAATGATTAAAAAAGCCGTAATAACTCCCAGAATTAGCCCAAAGCTTAAGACAATGGTTAGAAGTGTTGGCAGTGACTGGAAGGCATAGTTTAACTTGTCACCAATAGTCGTCGGTTTATTACTAGGGGGTTGGGGGTCATCTTGCGTTGGGTTCTCTGCGGGCCAACGATATCCAATAAAAACAGTCTCTTTCGGTTTTTCCGGTTCGCAATTCTCTGTAACATACTTATAAATTTTCCGGTATCGTTTTTGCGCCTCAGAGCGTCGAGTCCCATAACCATGAACCGAGATCACGATTTGCGGATTCTCACTATTGACGAGATAGTCAGCAATTTCTCGGAGTCGCTGTTGGGTTAAGGGATTTTCCTTCTGATTAACTTTTTGAACCAGATCTTCAGCATTAATTGGTGCAGTACTATTGACGTAGTACCCCCAAACGGCTTTCTCTTTGCTAAATTCTTCGATGGGGACAATTTCAAATTCGGGAATTTTCGACGGGATTGATGTCATCGGTTACCAATTTTACAGACAAATAATGTTTAAGAGTTTTAGTTTAATCGAATTGGTGCTTTTTTCAAGTAATTGTTATTAAAATCAATAATTATTATAGAATTTTAATCTCTCTAGCTCCATTCTTTCTCCCCTCTCCCCTTTATTCTCCCCTTTCAAAGGAGGGCTAGGGGGGATAGAGAGGGGCTGGGAGTGAGGGCTGGCTTACCTTCATTTGGTTTCCTCTGGTGAGGGAGAAGAAGAATCCGGAGACCAAACCCCAATATCAACCGTCATCGATATAATACCTGCGATCGCGGCGGCTATTCCCAGAATTCCCCCCACTACTTTTCCCACTTTCACCCATTCCGCCTTGGTTTGCGGAAATCCAGGAACCCTTATCCCCCGCCTGATTCCCAATAACTCTAACCACTCCTCCATTGTTTGCGGGCGATCGCCATATTCCAATTTCATACCCTGGACAATCGCCTGATTCACCCGCTCAGAAATATCAGACTTCAGCGTCTTCGGTTCAACTAACTCAGCAATATCATCCAAACGATCTAACGCCGTTGCGGGAAATTTCCCCGTGAGTAAAACATACAATGTTGCAGCTAACGAATAAACATCCGTATACGCCCCCCGTTCTCGGTTCGTTGAACTTAACTCCACTGGGGCAAATTGCTTATCTTTCCAACGAGAAGTTAACGGATTATTAAATTCCCCCGCTAAATCAAAATCAATCAGCACCGCCTGCTGCTTTCCGGCGCGTACCATAATATTCTCTGGCTTCACATCCCGATGCAGCAATCCCTGTTGATGCACCTCAATTAACGCTTCACCCACCTGCTGGATATAAACCAAGGCTTCCTTTTGGGGTATGGGTAGCGTCAAGTCAGAGAGTTTAATTCCGGCGATATACTCCATCAAAATACAAAACAGTGACTCCTCTTTAAACGTGCAGTAAACTCGGACAATATGAGGGTGTTTGCAGCGTTCGAGCTTCAGCGCCTCATCACAAAACTTTGACTCGATACTGGTTCGTTCTGCATCCGGAAGTTGACTGAGAATATCTTGATTGAGGGTTTTGACGACAAAATCCTTTCCGGTATCATCCTGAACCCGATAGGTAATCGCACAACGTCCTCGTCCTAATTCCTGTTGTATCGTGTACTTGCCATTTTGTAACGTCTGTCCCGTTGTCCAAGCCATTACCTGTAAATCCAAGACGTTACTTTATTCTGACACAAGG
>CAKZMA010001159.1 GCA_937127375.1 uncultured Coleofasciculus sp.
TTAATCAATCAACCCATGAAACTCACCGATATTATCCATCACGATATCGTAATTCACTTAGATACGCTGAAAACAGACCCAGAATTAGTCAAGCAAATCCAAACCCAACTGAATTGCTTAGGATTTTACCCCGCTGGTTCCTGGCTCGATGGTGCTTATGGCAACCAGACAGAAAAAGCAATGACTGAGTTTTGTCAATCGGTCTACCTGAATAATATGGAGAGTGGCAAGTTTGGCAAAGGTTGGGCGCAAAAACTACTGCCGGAAAACCCAAAACCCCTTCCCTCGCTCAAAGACAAAAATAAAGACACGATTTATCAAACCTTCTTAAAAGAGTCCGTAAAAGGAACTGTTGACAAACCCGTTCTATTTTATAAAGGAATTGACACCTCTCCCTATAAAACCCAAGTCAAAGAATATCCCGCCCATCTGATGCAGAAACCGAATGGTAAAACCTTGGTTTCTGTTACTAAAGACACCGCCCATTTCCAATCCTTCCCCTCAGTAGGACAACTCCCCGATATTGATGACCAAGGCTTAAGCTTTTTGCATCCAGAGATTACTGAAGCCTGTCTCTGTGTAGGCAGTTTTGTTAACGGAGACTTCAAAACCAAGTGGCTAGGCAGAAATGCACTAAGTAAAACCGAGTTTTGGAGTAGTAGTAAAATTATCCCGATTCTCAATCTCGTCTCTCGCAGCAACACCAACGCCTTTCAAACCGATATTGATACCTGCCTGATTCGAGGCAGAGATTTAAGCGGACAATACCGAGAGTTCTCGTTTCATGATGTGCTTAGAGACATTCTCTCCTACGAGAATCGCATGGCTTCGTCCAACTCCCTAGCGGCAATGTTAAAGCAATTTTCCACACCCGCCGAGTTAGAGAATTGGCTGAAAAGTATGACCGGAAATCAAGACTTGATTTTCACAGGAAGATATGGCGAAGAACCCTTTATCCCAGAACCCGAATTATCAACGCAACCGCCTCAAGCATGGTGGCGTCCTCGAGAGGTTATTCTGAAAGGTGTCTCGGAACGACATCGCGGCGAAAATACGATTACAGCTTATGATTTAACTCGAATGATCTCGATATTGGGTTGGCATTATCACATCCCCCAAGCCTCACGCTTACCGGGTGCCCAATGGCATAGTTTAGAATCGGTGATTCGGGCGATGGGTGCAGATGCGGCACGTTTAACGGATGTGGCATTAGATATGTTAGATTTGCAGGATAAAATTAGTTCTCCGGTGATTATTTCTAAACTGGGGAATGGTGTAACTCAGATTCGGAATCGGGCGGAAGCGGTTTATGTGGCGTTGGTTCAGTTTATTCAACCGAGTACAATGGGTGTGCCAGAGTTGGTGACGTTTAGCATGGCATTAAAGGGGGCAAAGCGGTTAGAACCCAGGGATGCGAAGCGTGAGGTGGTGGAATTAGATGCTCGGATGGCAACAGAAGTGACGGAAATTATTCGTCGAGGGGCGTTAGGGGAATTGGGTTGAATTAAGGCTGGAGGGACGGCTAAAAACCAAGCCCAACAATAATTCGGTCAATTAATTTATGAACTTAATTCTGTTCTCCATAGTGATAAAATTAGTAGGGAATCAGCAGCGCTTTCAGCCGGGGGAGGATGTCAATGTCCCAACTGCTGCCTCAAGTCGCGAATAGCTGCGCTGGTATTGCGTTGATAGGCAATTTCTAAACATCGCGCCACTATCTGTGATAAATTCACATCTGGGAAATATTGACTTTGCGATGCGATGCCATACTCATCACCCTGAAGTTGGTAAATCAACAGGTGTTGATTCCGAAATAACCAGACTTCCGGGACTCGATAGGGGAGATAATCCTGCACATTGGAATAGCTGGTGATGTCAATTTCTAACACCAAATCCGGCGGTGGGTCGTTGCACCAATCAATTCGTTCCTTACCCGAAATGGCTTGCCAATGGTCAATGTAAAAGCAATAATCCGGCTCAATCCCACTTTCTTCTGGAAGTTGCATCGTTACTGGCGTAAACGAATCATACTCGCACCCTGTCGAATCAAGGAGCACCTTAATAATGTCCGCAATTAGACTGACATCTCTACCATGCTTGGGCAACGGCGACATAAGCAACACTTCTCCAGAACGATATTTGAGTCGAGGAATGGAATCATCTCCCCGCTGCTTACACAACGTTTGATACTCCTGCCAGGTAGCAGGCGACCTCACTACAGTTCCGGCTGAAAGATAAAGTTTTTCGGGCGAAATGACGGTAATCATATCTTCATCCCCATATCCTTTCCTTAACCAATCATTCTACTTCCGTCTCCCTCATTTTCATTCATTCCTGTTATAAACTCCAGATGAAATTCCAACGGGAAGTGGAAGCCTCAGTGCATGTCCCAACTGTGGCGACCCAGAAATCCTCCACTGTCGGGGCTTTGAGCCAGTCGTACTGGAATCTCGCCAGAAACACTTCACTCGCGACGGCGGTCATCGCGCCCTCAACCCCGCGCAACTTCTCAAGGGCAGCGAGTAGGCAACAGCTATAACGTTTACCTGAGTCCGATAAAGGATTAGAATTAGCGCATGATACTCATTAGCGATCGCAGATATGAGCGCAAGTGCAGACATCGTAGAATTAGCCGACACCTTAGTCTATACCAAGACTGGGCAGCATCTGAATGATCTGCAACGGTTCATTCTACGGGAATCATGCCAAGAGACGAAGAAAAATTATGACCAAATGGCTCAAGAGTTGGGGTATTCGGAAAGTTATATTAAGCAATCGGTTGCGCCTCAGTTATGGAAACTGCTGTCCCAAGGACTAGGAGAAAAAGTAACAAAGGCTACTGTTCGCTCTGCCCTAGAACGGCAACTGCTGGCTGAAAATGAACCTAAATTTACAACTGTTATTAATAACACTCTATCATCGATAGAAACAGGTCGTTCTGATCGTTCAGATGACCTCAACGCCTCACCCAACCCGCTTATTTCCCCATCGGATCAGATCATTTTGCCATCCGTTGACCTGGAATTACCTGATGGCTGTGTTCCCTTAAAATCTCCCTTTTATATCGAGCGAGTTCCCTACGAAGCCCAATGTTATCGGGAATTGCTTAAACCTGGCACGTTGATCCGAATTAAAGGACCGAGACAAATTGGCAAAACTTCGTTGGTTAATCGCTTACTCAGTCGGGGTATCGCCAATAATTATAAAACGGTCGTCTTGGATTTTCAGCAAGTCGAAGAAACCGTGATTAGCGACTTAAATAAGACGTTGCGCTGGTTATGTGCCAGCTTGACTCGCCAATTAAAATTAAAGTCGAGGCTGAATGACTATTGGGATGAAGATTTGGGCAGTAAGATGAGTTGCGCTCTCTATATTCGAGAATATATTTTAGCCGAAATTGATGATCCGATTGTCTTGGTTTTAGAAGAATTGAGCCTGATTTTTCAACAGGTGAACATTGCCCAAGAATTGCTCACTTTGTTGCGGTCTTGGCATGAGCAAGCTAAAGTTGACCCGATTTGGCAACGGTTACGCTTGATACTCATCCAATCAACTGAGGTCTATGTTCCTTTAGATATCAATCAGTCTCCGTTTAATGTCGGGCTAGGCGTTGATTTAGAACTTCTGAGTCAGGAACAGGTGCAAGACTTGAGTGGGCGTCATGGCTTGAGGTTAGAAGCCGATAAAATTACTCAGCTTATGCAACTTGTGGGGGGTCATCCTTATCTGGTACGGCTGACGTTATATCACTTAGCTAGACAGAATTTTACGTTTGAGGAGATCCTGCAAACAGCCGCAACGGAGACGGGAATTTATGCCAACCATCTGCATCGACATTTATGGACACTGCAACACAATCTTGAACTAGCGGCGGCGTTTAACCAAGTTCTCAGCACCACTGAACCGATTGAGGTGGAACAGGTACAAGGGTTTAAGCTACACAGTATGGGACTGGTCACTCTTCAGGGCAACCAGGTGAGGCTAAGTTGTGATTTGTATCGATCCTATTTTCGCGATCGCATGATCAAGTGTCAAGACTCAGCCAGCGAGTAACAGCAGAGGAGTTCCAGAGGTGTTCTGACAGGGTGCGTCTGGAGAGGAGAACCAAAAATGACGAACTTTTAGAGAAAGTTGTCACTTTTTATATATTGACAAAACTGACCGATAATGCATAAAAAGTAAAGCTAATCAAAAATTAGTCAATTTTTAGGAATTTTTCTGTATTTTTAGATGCCAATTAAACTGTTATTCTTGATTCAGTCAAGTTAAAGCCGTAGTAATTGCATCAAATCCTATATCGATATGGACAATAAACCTATAGAAACAAAAATTCAAGCGTTAGATGAGTGGATTAAAAACAATTCGGATTCAAGAGAGTCAAAAAGGGCTATAGTGGTTAAATTAACTCTTCAAGGATGGAATTATAACTCAATCTCCACATGCATCAATGTATCGAATGGGTTTATCAGTAAATGGAATAAGCGGTTTAACGAATCTGGATTAGAAGGTCTGAAATTATCTTACAAAGGCTCTAGTGGTTATTTGAGCAAACAGCAGAAACAAGATGTAATAAATTGGTTAAACCAAGACGAGAATCAGGGTTTAGAGAAGGTTAAACGTTATTTAAGAGAGAAATATGATATCAATTTTAAATCCAACTCAAGCTACTATAATTTAATCAAAGAAGCACAAAATTGTTTCCTTCAGTTCTCTACAGAGTATTTCTAACGGTTGTAAAACCTTACGCATTGATAAAATAAATACAGCAGATTTCAGGTTGATGAGGTACAGTCTTCTAAGCAAGATCCCCTTAATGAATGTGAGCGCATTTTATCTCTAATCCGACTGCTGTTCTCTCACCCAAGTCCGAAACGCCCGTAATGTTGCGGTTTCTCCATCCGCTAAACTTTGCCGAATAAACCGAGGAATTGCGGCTAAAGATAGCCATGGAAACGTCGGACTTTTCTCCACAGATTGATAACTCGTTGATTCTGGAGATAAAACAAATACATCGAGTTTACGTCCATCATAACGCCACAGTTCTGGTACACCAATCGCGGCATAAATTGGTAGTTTATCCATAGAACCACTGGTAATATCAATCTCTAAGACTAGATCGGGTGGCGGGTCATTCGCCAAATCAATCTCTTGTTTATGTCTAACCTTGGGTTCATTTTGGATGTAGTAACAGGAGTCAGGTTCTCCCCCTTTTTGTCGTTTTTCTCGCTTCAGAGTGAGAGAACCAAACCGTTTGAGGTTGAGATTTAATTCATCCGCGATCGCGCCAATTAAGCTTTCAATAAAGCGGTTATTATTTTCATGAGATCCTAAGGGCGTCATAATTTCTAATACTCCGTCATTGTAAGCCAAACGAGCGCAGCGGTTTTTCCCTAAGTCTGCAAGTAACCGCTCAAACGTTTGCCAACTGATATTTGACAGAATGACCCGATGTTCGGCTAGTTTGAACGTAGCTGTTGTCATCACCTATTCCTGACAAAATTATCCCTTTTGTAGGGGTGTAAAAATGAAAGTAATTATTGAGTAAAAATGGCTTTCCTCCTTGTATAGTATAGCTTCCCGCTTAATTCAGCAAGTCCCTAAGATGAGTCCCCCATTCCTCTACCTTCTCCATTGCCCTTGTTCTTTTCGATTCTTGGAGTATTATTAGAGTTGGGGATTTGCCAGAAGCAGGGGGCTAGGATTGATGGGCATCATCACGTTTCTCAAACAGGGGCGATCGCTGACCTTCCCGTTAGTCTGGCTAACCCTTTTCAATCCGGCGGTTCAGGCTCAGTTAATTCCCGATAATACCTTAGGCACAGAAGCCTCTATCGTTACTCCTCAAGAGGCGCGAGACTTAATTGAAGGTGGGGCAAAGCGTGGGAGTAA
>CAKZMA010001160.1 GCA_937127375.1 uncultured Coleofasciculus sp.
CAGGGAACAGGGAACAGGGAACAGGGAACAGGGAACAGGGAACAGGTAAGGTAGAGTTTTGAGTTAACTTCCTCATCTCCCCCAGCTTCCCCAGCTTCCCCAGCTCCCCCATCTCCCAGACGTAGCATGCTACGTCTCTACATTGCTCCCCCATCTTCCCCTCAAAGTGATCGGTATCACAGAGCTGCCGGAGGGTTATCACTTTCTGTTTGTAAAATTTGAGGAAAATTAACATAACTTGACTTGATCGATATTGTGCGGCAGTAGTCTATGCAATCTCCTATTCTTCTTCCGGGCGCTCTCTCGGAACTCTTTGCCCAAGCGACCAATTCTGGTTACATGACCAAAGCTGACCGCTATGGACTGATGGCAGCGATTTTAGGCGAAGATCTCAGTACAGACGAGAAATGCGTCATTGATCGTCTGCTGCGGGCGGTACGGCGAGGAAGGCTGCATTTAGCAGATGAACTGTCTGCTGTGCTGACTGATTCCCATGTCTCTTTCTCAGCGATGGTTTTAGCGGGCGGACAAAGTTCTCGCATGGGTCAGGACAAAGCCTTGATTCCGATCCAGGGTATGCCGTTACTTAGACAGGTTTGTACCATTGCTCTTAAATGTACTCGCGAAGTTTTTGTAGTCACTCCTTGGCCCGAACGATATCGAGATATTCTACCGAAAAATTGCCATCTCATCCAAGAAATGCTCCTCCTGGGAGAGGCTCAATCTCACGGTCCTTTGGTCGCTTTTGCTCAAGGATTAACTCAAGTGAAACGGGATTGGGTGCTTTTACTTGCCTGTGACTTGCCCCAACTTCAAGTTGAGGTTTTGCAAAATTGGGGTAGTCAGTTAACAAATGCTCCCAAAGAGGTGATGGCTGTACTCCCCCGAAGTCCCAAAGGATGGGAACCCCTGTGTGGTTTTTACCGACGCCAATGTTTACCCCAATTAATCGATTATATTAATCAGGGGGGGCGCTCCTTTCAACAATGGCTGGCACAGCATCCTGTCCAAGAAGTTCCGGTTCGCGATCGCCAGGTTTTATTTAACTGTAATACACCAGAAGACTTGAAAGTGATCAATTAGCATCTGTCGGGCTGCCTGAGATAAGAGATCGCAGCGACTGCCACGATAGGGTATTCAGTATTTATACGTATTTACTTGATATCCAAACCATCCAATAAGTATCTACATATCAATTTTTCTGCTGTACTCATAAAGCTCAAGTAACCTCAACTTCTTCCTGTTCTCCCCTTTTTCCCCTTTTTCTTAGTTCTATTCCTTTCACCTCAGTACACTACTTATTCATTAATCCTTAACTACGTGTTTATTAGGTTCAGCTATAGCCCTGGGATTGGGGACAGTCCTGAAAAAAGAATATGACAAGAAGCAGGCAAAAAGTCAGCCGAAACGTTAATTTCACCATTAAGCTAACTGTTTAAGTGGGTAGACACAATTAAAGTTAACGGTTAAGATTAGGGAACACTGACATACAGTCGTTTGGGGGAATCAAGCTGACTCATTGGCAAAATAACGGTTACTGTAGTGCCTTGATTCAGTGTGCTGTCTATGTGAATCTGACCATGATGATTGTCTACAATGGCTTTAGCGATCGCTAACCCTAATCCAGAACCTGACGCCGCATCTTTAGTTCTGGCAGGATCGATGCGATAGAATCGATCAAAAATCAGAGGTAATGCGGTTTCGGGAATCCCAATACCATTGTCGCGAACTTGAACTTGAATCCAGGAATAACCTTGTCTTCCACCTTTGTTGGAACGCTTAACCAATTCGAGTTTTACCTGTACCCATCCTTCCTCGTCTTTGTCTGTTTTCGGTGGCGTATATTGCACCGCATTACTGACGAGATTGGTGAATAAACGTGCTAACTGATTCCAGTCGCCGAGAAGGGTAAACACCTCGTCGTCTAAGGATTGTAGGGGGGGCTGGGAAGCGCTAAAGCGCTCACTACGAACGGTGCGATCGCGTGCGTCTGATTCAGAGATGGAATCAACTGATAATTCAGCATTTGTATCGTTAGATTTTAAATCGAAATCAGGGGTTTCTGGCAAATGTAGCGACAGAAAAATACCCTTTTGATCGGCAATTAACTGTTGTTCTTCTATCACTTCCATCAGCAACGCATCTAGGGGGACAGGTTGCCATTCGGGTTGTACCATACCACTATCAACCCGCGCCAAAAAGAGCAAATCATTCACCAATCGTCCCAAGCGCTGAGTTAATCGTTCCACTACCTTAAGTTGGTGACGTTGCCATTGCGGTTCCATCTCTGGATCAGCTAACGCTACTTGCACATTAGTTTGAATCGTGGCGATGGGATTTCTTAACTCGTGGGAGGCATCAGCGGTAAACTGTTTTAACCGTTGATAGGAGTCGCGCACGGGTTTCATGGCAAGTTCGGAGAGTAACCAACCAATCGCGGCGGTGGAGAGAATCATTAGGGTTGTTCCCACCGTTAAATCGACGATTAACTGGCGGATAGGTTTAGTGACTTCAAACCAGGGATGACTCACCCGTAAATAGCCTAAAACATATCGTCCCAATTCGACTCGCTTGGTGAACTGACGCAGCAGGTGATCCGGGGATAGATGGACAGTTTCCGCTGTTTGTCGGGGATGCAGGGGAATATCCAGGGGTTCTGATAGAGTTGACCACAGCAACTCACCTGTAGGACTAAACCATTCTAAGTCAATGTGGTCATCTTCTACAGCTTGGGTATTATCACGAAAACTGGCTTCTACGTTAATCTGATAAGGAGTAACCGTTCCCTCAGTTGGCTGAATCACCAGGGAGCGATCGACAACTTCCACCACATGCTTTAAGGTATCGTCCACCCGTTCAATTAAGGTGCTGCGGACGTACAAGTAAACCCCTGTCGCGAATAGTAATAATAAGACAGCCGTAACTGTTGTATACCAAAGTGCCAGACGGCGACGAGTAGCTTGAAACATTGTATAAGTAGTGGCGTGGCACACCCAATTTGATGAATTAGAATTACGCCTGGAAACCGTAGGGGCGCATGGCGTGCGCCCGATTCAATGGTCAAATCTCTTCCACAATTTTAGCTTAACTCTTTGAACCCGTTTCAACGGGTTTTAGCTTTTAGCCCCAACTTTAGTTGAGGGCTTAAGTCAGCTAGATGGACAATTTAATCTCTCAATCTCTCAATACCAAATGGCGCTGCGCGTCAAAGGCAATCTTTCCTTGCTGCTGTAACTGACTGAAGAGTCGAGTAATCGTTACTCTAGTGGTGCAACAGACGTTAGCAAAATCCTGATGCGTCAGGCGAATGGTTAAACGAGTCCCCTCTGGCGTCGGTTGACCAAATTTCTCTTTTAACCAGGATAGGAAACAATTTAAACGATTAGTTATTTGTCGCTTACCCGCAATAGATAGGAGAAATTCCGTCTGCTGTAACCGCTGATTAAGCTGAGGTAAAAGCACCTGGAATAGCTGAGCAGAGGCGGCAATTTCAGTTTGAGAAATACTAATCAATTCTGCTGCTTCCGAGAGAACAGTAGCTTCGTACATCGGTAGAGATGTCATGCTAGAACTGAATGGCATGGATTCTCTGATTAATCCGACGATTATTTCATCACCACTTTCGCTAATTGTACTCAGTTTGATCACACCTTGATAGACGAGCCAAATAGTCTGGGGTTTGAGGGAAATTGTCTCGCCTTTATAATAGATATACCGATGGCGATTTTGGAAAAGGTTGGTGTTATTATCATAATTGCCTTCCCTCAGCATCGGTTGGCGATCGCGAATATCCTGTACCATCCAGTACAAACTGATCGGCTGATTGTCTAAATCACAGTGGGGACTTACCGTCAAAACCGCCTCCAAGGGTTCACTTTGACGCGGCTGAATCTGAGCAAGCCATTCTTGTTTGAGGTTACGCTGCTGAATCTGGACGAGTTTAGCCGGAAACTTGCGGCGATCAGATTTAGGGAAGAAGATGTCTAGGGGTTTACCCACTAAAAACCGCTGCGATACATTCAGTAGGTTGGCAGCAGCTTGATTGGCTTCTATAATTTTCCCGTTGGTATCCGTTTCGAGGTAAGCATGGGGCAAAAACTGGAATAGGTGTTGATAACGCTGGCGTTCAGCAGCTAATTTTACTTGCATCGCTGCCGATTCCTCCGCCTGTGCTAGAAGTTCCTCCATCGCTACTTGCAGTTCTTCTGAAGCCATACCGAGTTCTTTAAAGGCTGACGGTAACAGGTGAGATTTGCCGTTTGAAGTATTGACACAGTGGTAAAGCTGCTCTAAGCGTCTTTGTAATGCATCTAGCTGCTGTATAAACTGTTTTAAGTCCATGTCAAACGTCCCTGCACTCATTTTCGCCTGTAAATATTCCCCCATAGATAGATTTTCAGATGTTTTATTCAGTGTTTGAGAAAGATTAATAGATTCTGCCCTGCAAAGTACGCCTGTATTCAGGGTAACAAAGCAACTTCATATAAGTCCCCATCTTTAGACAGACGTAAGAGTCTAGCAGGAATTGATATGCTACTAGATGTCAGTCAAGTTCAAGGTTTCATCATCATCCCGACCGATAAGCAAGATGTAGGCATAGGGATCTCCATTCATCCCAGCTACAATACCTATCCGGCTAGGATTAGCAACCTCTCTTTTGACTCATAGCCACTCACCCTTCATTTACAGAGAGATATGAATTCTCAAACCACTTCTCGTCAAACAACTTTTGTCTCTCAACCCAGCCAAAGTACATCTAACAATCACCAAAGTCTCTGCTGTTATACTAATCACACTAGCCATGTTCAGGTTATCCGGCTTGTGAATCAATCCCATACTAATTGGCAACGGGTTATTTTCCCAGGTGAGCGTTTTCTGTTTGAAGCTGACTCTGAATCTAACTTAGAGATTATGGTTAATGAAGCGGTTTCTTCTCTAGTTAATTGTCAAAAATTGCTAGTAAAACTCGAAGCCTGATTCTTTATCAATTATTTTTTGCTGTTTGATTGGCGTAGTAAACCCTAATCCTAAACAAGAAGAGGAGCATCATGTCGCAGAAAATTATCAATCTAACCTGTCTGCTTGTCATTCAAGAAGTAAAAGATATCTTAGCAACTTATCCAGAGACTCCTTATCAAGAGGCTTTTGCTCAGGCAGAATTATTTAACCAGCTCATTAATCAGGTATTAAGTCGAATTCCGGATCAATCTTATACAATTATCTACGAATCTGAAAAACTCCCCAAAAACCCTAGACGCTTTTACTCTTCCCTAAAAGAGCGAATGATGGTCGAAGAACTGATTCATCAGACTATTATTGCTCTACTGGAAACGCAGAGAAAAAAAACGTTACAGTCCCCGGCGTCAGAAGATAACTGTTCTGCTAATGCAGTGATGACTTCCAACAAAAAAATCTATCGTTGGTTTGGCTATTAGGGTTTTGAGATCAGGATACACCACAGGACTTAATATTATGTCGGGTTGAAAATTTACACGAAATACCTGGACATAAATTTTGTCCGCCAAACATTCCGGTAGATCCCCGAATTCTGAATCTCATTCATTTAGGTAAGCAGGATTTCAACAAAGAAGTCGGGGATCTGGAGTAGTAAGAGTACGATGAAAACGTTGGATGATACAATAGTCGCCAACGCCAAATCATGTCGGTTTTGGCTGAGTCACTTGAGGAGTCTCCCTTCACCTGATGTCCAGACGAACAGCGAACCCGGCTAATGTATTCAATCAAATTCCCGGACGCGCTTATCTGTTGATTGCGATTGTGATTTTCGCGTCAGCCAATGCGGTAATCCGGATGTTAACAAATTTGGGAGATCAAAATTTAATTGATGGCAGAAATCCCATCTCGTTCTGTAATGTTCTGTTTGCGGGAAATCTTTGTGCCTTAATCGCCCTGATCTTCATCTATGGCAAGCAGTGGAATGTTGAATCCTTAAAACGTCTCTCCTGGACAGATTGGCTAGGATTGACGGGGGTGGCAATGCTGTCCGGGGCATTAGCTCCGGCTTTAACATTTATGGCGCTAGACTTAACAATGGTCAATAATGTGGTGCTAATTGGTCGCATTGAACCGCCCCTAATTCTGGCGTTATCGATACTCTTGCTGGGAGAACGGGTAAATAAGTGGGTGATAGCGGGTGCGGTGGTTTCGTTCATTGGCGTTTCTCTGACTGTATTACTTCAGACTCCCGCCACGGATATGGTGAATATGGGAAGATTCCCGATTGGCAGAGGGGAATTATTTGCCGCTGGTGGTGCGGTGGCATTAGCCTTGTCCACGATTATTAGTAAGGTGAAGCTACGCCAGATTCCCTTGGCTATTTTCAGCATCTATCGCATGGCAATGGCAACGTTAGTGTTCTTTGTCGTTGTCTTGATGCTGTTTGAACCCAATCATTTTATGGATGTGTTTTCGCCTTTTCTGTGGCAATGGATGTTGATTTACGGCATGGTGATTGTCGTCGGGGGTCAACTCTGTTGGTTTATGGGGTTAAAGGCAACGGGTGCAGCGGATGTTTCCTTAGCGAGTTCCTTTAGCCCCATTGCTGGAATTTTAGCGGCTTATTTTATTCTGGGGGAAGCGCCTACGATGGCGCAATATATCGGTGGGGCGGTGATTATTGGCGGTATTATTCTGAATCAAATTGGTGTGTTTCGCAAAATGGCGGAAACGGTTACACCGACCCCTGTGACTTCAGATAAAGAAGCGGATACAGAGGTGGGCTTTAAAGGGGTTTGAACCACCAGTTATGGACTATTTGAGGTTCATATCATCCCCTTTTGCCACGGCGATTGAAATCGCTGCTACACAAACAAAGTCCGCCTGCGCGGACTGGGTTATCAGGGGGGTAGTTAACCCGGATTTAGTCGGATTATACCGTAGGGTGGGCACTGCCCACCAGCATACCAGTCAGTACCATTCGTCTTAACTTGAATGGCACTGACTTTAGAGTTTGTAGTCAGCGCTTTAGCGCTTCTGGCACTAAAGTGCCTACTACGAAACCAGCTTAAGTCAGTACCATCCGTCTTACATTTAGGCTATAGGAATAATCAGGAATTTAAATCGATACCTGGGATATGCTCTCTCCAGCCCTCTCTGCCGCTACTACAGCGGTTTTACGGCTATCTCTGAACGTTTGTCAAGTCGTAATCCCTCGGCTAAATCCCCATTGACGTAGAGTTGCCGTTTAAGTTTTATTACAATTAGAATAATTACTTTGAACAATTGTTAACTCATTGCTGCCCTACTTCGTGCATGATGTTCATTACCAACCAACTGCCCACCGCAAATCTTGAACTCAAGCCAGCCGTTAACCAGGCGTTTAACGACTTCCAGCGCCTGTCTGTTGAGGATCAGTTAGGGCTGCTATGGGGAATGTACCAAACCCTAGGTTGTTCTTTAGCGCCAACACCTGCGGGTGCGGCACGGCTATTTTTGACCCAAGGGTTGCTGCATCGGATCAAGCAAATGCCTGCTACTGAACAGTTAGCGGCGATGCAGGACTTATTACAGGAGACAGATAGCCCCATCAGTCGTCAATACGGACTGTTCACGTTGAAAACCAAACTGGCGTTTTGGACTCAGCTATTTGATTGGATGTCCACAGGTGAAGTGAGTCCAGTGGCAATCGCTTCTTCGCTTTCTTCCTCAGCTACAACCCTGTTGAGAACGATCGCGTTATTAGACCTGAATGAGCAAATTGCCCTATTCAACGAGATCATTGACCAGATGGGTGTTGCTCCTTTAGCCGCTTAAGGATAGGACGGTTGGGTATCTATCTATCTATTCAAGTTCAACCTCTAAAAGCCCAACTGTGACAGCAACAAAGGCAAAGGCTACACCTAAAGGCATCGGCGACTGGAAATAAACGGTCAAAATAGCGGCAACAATAGTAACCAACATTGCCCCCATTGACCACCATTTTTCTTCGCCACTCCAGCCTTTTTCCGCTTTAATCCATTTCAAGGCGTCCGTCGGCAGGGGTTCTGGAATTACTGCGCCCGGTGGGAACGCCCAATAGTTATTGCGCTCAATATATAAGTCAGTCCAACCGTTCTCGTAGCACCATTCGTTTAACCAAGCTTCACAGAAATGTTTCATCGGATTTTGTTAAAATGTGTTAAATTAGCATGTCTTACCGCCTCAATAAGAGTAGCAAATCTTTTTCGAGACTAAAAGAGGAATAAATACCTAATTCGTCATTGGTCATTGGTCATTGGTTGGTTGGTGTCTCAGGACAAAATGGTTTGTAATCCTTGCACTAAGCGTTCAATACCCTCGGCGACTGTTTCTTTTTGTAGCGCCCCATAAGCAATTCGTAGATAACAGCCCTCTTCCATGCCAAAGGTGGTACCGGGTAACACGGCGATGCGATGATCGCGAATTAAGCGTTCAACTAACTCGACTGGGTTGATTGAGGTATTAACCTTAAGCCAAAAGTAAAACGCGCCATCGGCTGGGGCGATCGCACACAACCCATCCAATCGCTGTAACGCCTCTAATACCAACTGTCGCACCGTCGCGATCGCCTGAATATGGGGTTGGGTATAACTCATTCCCATCTGTAAGGCGGCTAAGGCGACATACTGGGAGACAACCGGAGGACAAATCAGAATTGTATCCTGAATTTTCTTTACCGCCGCCAGCAGATGCTGGGGAATCACCATGTAGCCAATACGCCAACTGGCAAACCCATACGTTTTAGATAGGGAGTACAGGGAAATCGTATGGGAGTGACTCTGGGGAAACGCCGCCGGGGAAAAGTGTTTGACGCCGTTATAGGTGAAATACTCATAGGCTTCATCGGTAATGTGATAAATTCCCCGTTCCCGACAGAGTTGATTCACCCTCTGTAACGCGGCTTTAGAGTAAACCGCCCCGGTGGGATTATTCGGCGAAATTGTGACTACGGCTTTGGTTTTCTCAGTGATGGCTTGTGCGATCGCCTGGGGACGCAGTTGATAATTCTCATCCGTTGCCACAAGTACCGGATGACAACTAGCCATGGTAATTGCCATTTCGTGGTTGAAATAATAAGGCGTTTGAATAATAATCTCGTCTCCGGGAGAGGTAATGGCGAGAATCGCATTCATAAACGCCATGTTTGCGCCTGCGGTGACGACGATACAGTTATGTTGGTTGAGGGTAATCCGGTTATCCGTGTGTAGTTTAGCGGTAATAGTAGATAGTAACGGTACAATTCCCTGAACCGCCTTGTACTTGTGGTTATCAGGATCAGCCAGAAATTCCGGCAATCGTGCGATCGCTTCTGGTGGGGGAGGGTAATACACGACACCCTGTCCCAAGGAAATCGTACCGGGATGACGGCGAATCAGTTCCCCCACGATGGGAATCACAGGTGACTGTACCGCTTCCATTCGAGAAGTTAAGGTGGACATCGGCGACTGATATCAGATCAATTAAGGGCGCACGTCGTTGGTTCTTGGGTCAACTTAATCTCAAACTTCACCTGACTAGCGTTCAACGTTTAGATCCCCCTAAATCCCCCTTAAAAAGGGGGACTTTGAATAATCTATGGTTCTCCCCACGCAAAAAAAGTTCTCGCATCCTTT
>CAKZMA010001161.1 GCA_937127375.1 uncultured Coleofasciculus sp.
CCCCAGCTTCCCCAGCTCCCCCTCACCACAAGACTTATTCAGCAGCCCCTAAATATTAGCGCGATCGCATTATCCAATAGCGCCAATACCGCTTCTCCAGGGGAACTCTCCTGGGGACACCATACCTGATTTGGCTCATACTCACAATGAACCACCACCCCCGCATGGACACTCGCTAAGGTTAAACTTGGCATTGCAAGGTTGTCATCGGATAGAAGTCCATTGGATGCGATCAAATGGATGCGATCAAAAGCAACGACGACCGAAAGGATTCAAAATATACAATTGCTAATTAGCTTACCGTTTTGAGCTACTTTGTCAAGTCAAAATAAAAAAAAATCATGTTAATCGCCAAAAAGCTCAACAGCACAGACAGGAACTGGCTCAAAACTATAACTTGGTTAATCTGAGGCGACGTCTCCTTGCTCGCCATCAATACCCAATGAGTTGATATCAAGTGCGTCTTTTGACTGACGCAGGACTTACGCCGCTACACCACATATCGTGGCAAAGGTGCGTTACGCTACGCTAACACACCCTACTGGCGTGGCACACCTTAATTGGTTGATTAGAATTGTAGGGGCGCAAGGCTTGCGCCCAGTTTAACCGTCAAATCTATCCCACAATTTTAGCTGTGTCAGTCCACTACACATAGAGGTTTTGCGTAAGTCCAATGACGAAAACTTTAACGGAGCTATATTGCGTTGGCTGATCAGACGATTGCCCGGACTTGATGTAGTCAGCCTGAAGAATACGAAAATCAGATTCTTTTTATTACTGTTTATTGATTTCCGTTTCTGGGAACACATATTCGACAGTTACATCCTCCGTGTTTCGCATGATTAAAGCACGATTGCTACTGTTTTCTAAATCAAGGTTTCTCAGCGAAGATCCAACTAAATTTTCCAATAGGATACTGCCAATAGCAGATATATTTTCAGTTGAGTGGGGTGATTTTGTGCGAAGTGTAAATCCACTTAAATGTATATCCTGAATCCGATTCTGGCGAGAATCCACTTCTTCGATTAGGGGTCGAATGACCAGAATGGCTTCTGTATCGGGTTGACTGATATGCGCTTGTAAAACAGTTCGCCGCATCCCTTGCCCTTTAATAATCGTGTGACTGCGATTAATTTCAATGGGATAAAACAAGTCAATTTCACCAATCGGTAAATTAATCTGAACTGGGTCTTCCCCCGAAAGACGATTAATTAATGCCTGTAGGGATTTAGCATCATCTTGACCATCATTGGGAATAATCCCATGGTCTATCGCTTCAATAATTTCAGGGGGAACCGATTGAGTCATCGCCCAACTACTGTTTGACCATAAACCTGCCACATCTTGTAAAGGACTTAGCAGGCTAGCAAACCAACATAAAATAATCACAAAACCAAATAACTGGGAGACATAAAGAAAACGAGATACACTCACTTTCACTAACCGTTCCCTCCCCGTTCCGGCGGCTGATATACTTTGATTACCTCGGTTCGACCACTTTTGTTGGGCAAGGTTCATCTGAGTCCAGATTTTGATAATACAGGAACTCCACTGGGCAATTAAAAAGACGGGTAAATGAATCGGTTTAAGTCGAGATTGTCGCCCCCAGAAAATGATGGTTAAAATGATCGGTCGAGTACAAAGAATCCAACAGAGAATAACTCCGGCGACTAACCAATACCCTTGAACTAAACAAATTGATAACGAACCGGGCGTGATTAGAGTCGTCCAGTAACTAATCCGTTGATCTAGGAGACAATACCACATAAACCATCCCGCCTTAGCCGGACCCAAACCGATCGCGCGATCGCTGTTCCGCAGCATATTCCCATACCAACGGCGCATATTCTGGTAAGCGCGATCAATTAATGACCCAGAAATCGTCTCAATGGAATAGACAATCACATCCGGGATATAAAGCATATCGTAACCCCGACGCAGTAGCCAATACCACGTCGTTTTATCGTCGCCAGAGAGGAATTTAAACTGTCCCCACAACCAATCATCCAACGTATCCAGTTCTAACTGATCCGCAAATGTAGGATGCAGCGCCGCCTCCGCCCGAAATAGGGAAAAGCGTCCCGTCAAACACATAACTTTTTGCGACAGTGACACGGAACACATTTGATAATGACGCTGGGATAGGCGTAAATGGAACCACTCAGAAAATAGATATGATCCCTCCACAATCGGTAATTCATCCGTTGTCAGCGCCCCCATTTTGGGAAAGAGGCGGAAGAATGACAAACAGCGACGTAAGGTTCCAGGTGTTAGTTCAGAATCGCCATCCATTAAACCAACAACGGCATTTTGGGGTAGATTTAAACGCGCTAATTCTCGTAATCCATCCGCCATGGCTTTGCGTTTACCTTCCCCGGTTTGTACCATTTGGATTAGGCGAATACAACTGAGTTCCGGGTCAATGGATTTAAGTATCTTTAAGATGGCAGCATTTTCATCATTACTGCTACTGGTAACTAGCAGTGTCAGGGGGTGAGAAAGGCTTTGGGCTTCTTGGGCGATTACCCGGAAGACTCGTTCCGTGATCCAGAGTTTTTCCTTATAGGTTGGGACTAATAAGCAAACAGGCGGTAACTTGTCCAGGGGAATGCGATCGGCTTGTTTGCGCCACCGGGGAAAAACCCAATGTAGATAAATCCGAGAACGAATCACTTGTAGCGCCCACCATGACCATCGCCAAATGCCAATCAGTCCCATACTAATTAAACCAGATATGCCTAATAGGTCTAATCGTTCTGGGTTACGCAGCAGGTAAAAGCCTGTAAAACCGAAGGCGGAAAGACACAACAGGGCGAACCAATTGAGATAGGACGAGATGTTTTGCCAACGAAATAGTCGAGTCATAGAATTTTTGAATGTAGAGACGTGCCATGGCGCGTCTTTAATTGTATGTAGGGGCGGGTTTCACGACTATCATTTGTCACCTCACCCAGATGTAAATAAACCCGCCCTGACTGAGTGAGATTGCGGTTATCATGTTTTACCTCACAAAAGATGTAATTAAACCCGCCCTAACCTCAATCAAGGGAATCCAGACAAAAAAAATTGAGATATAAATCTCAATTCAACGATTACCAAACAATTTCTTAGGGAACGTCAGCCTCGCTGCTTGTCCCAATCCGCAAAACTGTTGGGAATTATCATGTTGCGGCGGCGGTGGAATCTGTACTGTAATCCGCGTCAACGGTTGTCCCACCAATTTAGGCGGAATCGCAGGCTGTAGGGCTTGAACCTGGGTCAATTTATTAAGCTGTTGCATATTACTAATTGGCTGAATCAGGTCAATTTCACCCTTGACAGTTTTGGCATAACCAGCTAATCCGACAGTCACAGGTTTATCGGTATTGATAGAACTGGCTTGTTCAGCGCTAACCACGGTTTCTACCCACAAGTTATTGCAATCGAGTAGCGTCACTATCGGTTCTAACTGATTAACCTGTTCGCCTTGTTCTCGTTCCGCTGTGTAGACAACACCCGCAAAGGGGGCTGACACGTTTTGCACTTTCCGTTCGCTTTGTAATTGTTTGAGATCATTAACCAGAGAAGGGGCATTTTTTTGTAGAGACTGGCTGTTATTTTGCTGCTGCTTGAGTTTAGCCAATTGCGCTTCCATCGTATTCACCACCACCGATTGCTGTTGAATCGTCTGCTGCAAACTGATGCGTTGGTCAGACAGAACCCCGCCCATAATATTATTGCGATTACTGCGAGCAATACCTGCTTGGGCAGCATTGACAGCCTTTTGCGTCGCATCCAGGACAGATTGGGCTTGCTGGACTTCTGCTTGTGCCGATTGCCAAACTAAGCGCAACTGATCGGTTTCCTGTGCGGATACACCCCCGGCTTCTAAGAGGGTTTGATACCGTTGATAATCTAACCGGGCGGCTTCAGCTTTTGCCTGTGCTGCTTGAACCACGGCTTGTTGTTCCTTAATCGACTCCAACCCCAGTTCTACATCCACTTGTCGCACCGCCTTATCTCGACGTTCAAGCTGCTGTAACTGCGTTTTCAGTAATGCTAGGGACTGTTTCGCTGATGCCAGTTGGGTAGCATTGACCTGAATCTGTCCTTGTAATTCGAGACTTTCAAGCTGATTGCGGATTTGTTCTTGTTCTTGGGCGCGTTCTAGGCGGAGTAGGGCTTCTTGTTCTTGGGGACTGGGTTCTTGGCTAATCCGGGCGAGAAGTTGTCCTGATTTCACAACGACCCCTGGCTGGGCGTAAAATGCTTGAATATTACCCGTGGTTGGCGCTTGTAACCGCACAATTCGCCCATTAATCGTGCCACCGTCTACAACTAAGTGGCTGAGGCGATAGCCAATGGAGGCAATCCCCACACCGACTGCGCCTAATCCCAGCAGAACAAACCCCGTTCCCACCAGGAAACGCCAGGATTGAGTAGATTTTTGGACTTCAGCCGTGGGTGAATCCTGTTCCTCCTCTGGGCGAACCAGTTCCGTCCAATCGGGTGCTGGACTAGGGGTTTTAAGATGATGTCCTTGAACTAAGTCAATCCCAACGTCTTCCACCAGGGATAGGGTAACCGCATCGCTGACAAATTTAGCCGCCACCTGACTCAGCGCCTGAATTCCTTCAAGAATGGCTTTGGTTAAGACGCGACTATTCGGTTCCGTTTTTAGGCGTTGGATCAGTTGACCATCCACTTTAACCAAATCAACCGCCAGTTGTTGGCATTGGAACAGCGTTAATTCGCGACTGGCGAAGTTATCCAGGACTATCGCACAACCGAGACTTTTGAGTTCGCGGACAAATGCCCGAATTGTGGGAAAATCTTTGGCGATGGTTGATTCGGTTAGCTCAAAACTCAGTTGTTTCGGGTCAACTCCTGACTGATCCAGAAGTGTTTCGATATATTCGATCAGTTCAAAGTTATTTAATCCCTCTCCTGAAAGATTAATCGACAGGCATCGATCCGGCTGTTCCGCTAAGAGTTCTATTCCCTTGCGAATAACGGCGCGATCAGCCTTTTGCAGTTGTCCTTTATCCGACAACGTGGGTAAGAATTCTTGGGGTAAGTGCAGATTTCCGGCTTCGTCTCGCCAACGCAGAAGTATTTCATTGTGTAATACAGCACCCGTCGCTGTTTGATAAACGGGCTGAAACCACAGTTCTAATTTCCCGGTACTGAACGTATCCATTTGAGCGAGGACAGACTCTGGCGAGTGTAAGGTCTCTAGCAGCATAAATTAAGTTCAAGCAGGTAGATACAAATCAAGCACCGAATTAATATCTCTGACGGAAAAATTGCCAGAGGATTGCTCAGGGGAACCTCCCAGCAACGTTGTGCCAGGTTACAGCCTCACTTCAATCCGTGAGGATCGAGCGACAACCTTTGAACCAAAATAAATTGGGCAGTTTTGTCTGTAAATCAGGTAAAACTCTTGAGGTATGGCACGTCAACGCTCAAATCATGCACCCTAAACCGCGTTCGTTTGCCCAAGATCTAGTTGTGTTAACAAAGTTCAACTAATATCATAACCACAGGCAAGAGCGATTGTCAGGGGTTGGGTGTTGAATTTGTCTCAATTTCACAGATAAAGAGCGGGAGAACTTCATCCCCCGTACTGAGCGTCGGGGGATGAAGTTCGACATTTCGACTTCGCTCAATGTTTCACACGGCGAATTTATTCGCCTTCGTTTATTAGCTGATAAACATACTCCCTTAGTCGTTCTTGCCAGTTGGGGACGGCTTTAAGCTGCGCTTTTTGCCCCTCGTAGCCTTTGAAGCATATAGGCTGCTTGTCCAACGGTAAACGTCGTGTGCCTGGGAACCTGGGAAGACAATTAGAACTGTTTTCTCAGGATATGTTGAATGTGAGTTCCGCAGAATCCCCCTTTTAAAAAAAGGGGGAGTGTCAAGTCCTGAAAGGAATTAAGCGATTTTCAGCAGGGCAAGGACTTGCCAGTATGGGTTTCAAGGTAACATGGTAGAGCTTGAGACTTTACCGCGCTAAGCTTACGCGATCGCTCTATTCGGAAAACCCTATGAGAATTCTAGTTACAGGTGGTGCTGGTTTTATTGGTTCCCATCTCGTTGATCGGTTAATGGAAGCAGGTCATGAAGTTCTCTGTCTGGATAACTTCTATACTGGCACGAAGCGAAATATCGTCAAATGGCTGAATCATCCCTACTTTGAACTGATCCGCCACGATATTACCGAACCGATTCGCGTCGAGGTTGACCAAATTTACCATCTGGCTTGTCCCGCTTCGCCAATACACTATCAGTACAATCCTGTCAAGACGATTAAAACCAATGTCATTGGTACCCTCTATATGTTGGGGTTAGCCAAGCGGATAGGGGCGAGATTTTTATTGGCTTCAACCTCGGAAGTGTATGGTGATCCGGAAGTCCATCCTCAACCCGAAGAATATCGAGGCAATGTTAATCCAATTGGACCGCGCAGTTGTTACGACGCTGAGACTGAGATTTTAACAGAAAATGGCTGGGTTCCTTTTCCCCAATTACAGCCAGGGGTGCGAGTGGCGACTCTTAATCCCGATAATCAAGTCGAGTATCACGTCCCGGATGAGTATATTGTGCAACCTTATGTGGGCAATTTGCTCCGGTTTGCCAATGCTAAATTCGATCTGTGTGTAACACCAAATCACTGGATGTATGTACGCAGCAAAACCGGAAAATTACAATTTTTGCGTGCGGATGAAGACCGACATTGGCATTCGTGGCGGGTTCCTACCGGAGGTGAGTTTCAGGGAGAAGAACCCGAATGGTTTGAATTGGGAACTGCGCCGAAAAATGCCAAGGTGAGCGTCGAGCGAATTCGGATGGATGATTGGTTAGAATTTCTCGGGTACTACATTTCTGAAGGCTGCATTCATGTCCGACGACGAGGGCGGGTTGTCGGTGGACGTGACTATGAAATAGCTGACTATAACATCCTGATTGCCCAAGAAAATCCAGAGGGTCGAGCTAAAATCACCCACTGTTTAACCAACCTTGGGTTTAAGTTTTTCTCATCAGATAACCACCAATTTCGGATTTGTAGTAAACAACTGGCAGAAATTTTACTCCCTCTGGGTAAATCGGGTGAGAAATATATTCCGCGCCAGTTTTTATCGTTATCCAAGCGTCAGTCGCTGATTTTGTTTAAGGCGCTGATGATGGGAGATGGTTCCCAGGGCGGGGAGGGTTATGTTTATTACACGAAATCCCAACAACTGGCTGATGATGTCCAAGAATTAGCCATGCGTTGCGGCTATGCGGCGTCTGTTGTGTCTCATGCGGTGGGTCGTGATTTATATCGGGTGAATATTCGACCGATAAAAGACGCTCATTTAGTCACCCCAGAACCATTTCGATATGCTGGCAATGTTTACTGCGTTAATGTGCAGAATCATGTGGTGTGTGTGCGTCGCCATGGACGAGTTGCGTTTTGCGGCAACTGTTACGACGAAGGGAAGCGAGTAGCGGAAACGTTGGCGTTTGATTACCATCTGCAAAATGGTGTAGAAATTCGGGTGGCTCGTATTTTTAATACCTATGGCTCTCGGATGCTAGAAAATGATGGGCGAGTCGTGAGTAATTTTGTGGTGCAAGCGTTAAAGGGTGAATCCCTAACGGTGTATGGTAAGGGTTCACAAACTCGCAGTTTCTGTTATGTGTCGGATTTAGTGGAAGGATTAATTCGGTTGATGAATAATGAGCATACCGGACCGATTAATCTGGGGAATCCGGATGAGTATACGATTTTACAACTAGCGCAAGCGGTGCAAAATATGGTGAATCCGGATGCAGAAATTATCTTTAAGGACTTACCGAAAGATGACCCCCAACGTCGCCGCCCGGATATTACTAAAGCGAAGACGCTACTGGGTTGGCAACCGACGATTCCCTTACAGGAGGGGTTAAAGACGACAATAGCAGATTTCCGCGATCGCTTAACCGCTGAAGGGGATTCCCTTGTTTCCAGTTAAGCGACTACAGTATTAACTCATAGGGGCATACTAGGACACGAATCAATTCGCTAGATAGCCCTAAATCCTACCATCTACCAGAGAGGATCAGCTCATGCGCGTTTGTGTTATTGGTACTGGATATGTTGGCTTAGTAACCGGGGTGTGCTTAGCCCATATCGGACACCATGTTATCTGTGTGGATAACAATGAAGAAAAAGTCAAATTAATGAAATCTGGGCAGTCGCCAATCTATGAACCGGGATTATCTGAACTGATGCAAGCTTGCAGTAATGCGGGCAGTTTGGAGTTTACCTCAGATTTGGCGAGGGGTGTCGCTCATGGCGAGATTTTGTTTATTGCGGTGGGAACGCCCGCATTACCCAATGGTGAAAGTGATACTCGCTATGTCGAAGCCGTCGCCCGTGGGATTGGCAATCACCTGAATGGGGGCTATAAGGTGATCGTGAATAAGTCAACGGTGCCAATTGGTTCTGGGGATTGGGTACGAATGATTGTCATGGATGGTGTGGCTGATCACCAGAAGTCCTCTGGAGGTAAGACGTCAGACACAAGCGTTGAGTTTGATGTGGTGAGTAATCCGGAGTTTTTGCGAGAAGGATCAGCGATTTATGATACCTTTAACCCCGATCGCATTGTGTTGGGGAGTAATAGCGATCGCGCTATTTCCATGATGCAGGAACTCTATGCGCCGATTGTGAAGCGTGAGCCCGCTGAAGATAAATCCCTACCCCCGGTTCCGGTAGTGGTGACGGATTTGAGTTCAGCCGAGATGGTCAAATATGCCTCCAATTCCTTTTTAGCCACCAAAATTAGCTTCATTAACGAAATCGCCAATATCTGCGATCGCGTGGGCGCGGATGTGACTCAAGTCGCCCAAGGGATTGGTTTAGATACTCGCATTGGCGGTAAATTCCTGCAAGCCGGGATTGGTTGGGGCGGTTCCTGTTTTCCCAAGGATGTCTCCGCCTTGATTCATACGGCGGATGATTATGGGTTCGATGCTCAACTGTTGAAAGCAGCGGTAAGTGTCAATCAGCGTCAGCGCTTAATTGCGGTGGAAAAACTCCAGCAAGAACTCAAAATCCTCAAAGGGAAAACAGTAGGATTGCTGGGATTAACCTTTAAGCCGGATACGGATGATATGCGCGATGCTCCCGCATTGATTCTGATTGAAAATCTCAATCGGTTAGGCGCAAAAGTTAAAGCTTATGATCCGATTATTTCATCGAGTGGGATGAGTCACGGTATATCTGGTGTGCAGGTAGAAGGTGATCCGGATCGCTTGGCAGATGGCTGTGACGCTTTGGTATTAGTCACCGACTGGGAACAATTCCAGAGTCTGGATTATGGCAAGATGGCGAAGCTGATGCATAATCCCGTGCTTATTGATGGTCGTAATTTCCTTGATCCTAAAGTGCTAGAAGGTGCGGGGTTCCGCTATGTCGGAGTTGGGCGTTGATTTTTCTAAGTGTTGATTGATAGGGGTGGGTTTGGTTGTTTCCCTTCGCGTGACATCCTCCAGCACTCTAATCGCAGATTAGAGTGCTGGGTTATAAGTAGGGCTTGCTGCACAAAGCCGAAACTCATATCAAGCAATGCTTTGAGCC
>CAKZMA010001162.1 GCA_937127375.1 uncultured Coleofasciculus sp.
ATCGGTTCGTAGTCCTGGAGATACCAGGCTTTCAGAGCAATGATTGCCATGCTGTGTGATAAAAGGTTTCGCGCCTAAGATTAAAATTCCCCGTCTTGGAATTTTAACAATAAGCGGAAATATCTTCACCACATTCATCTGCCAAATAGCACAGCGCCCGGAAACGTAACCCCACGACTTCCTCATAGAAGGGATTCAGCTTACACAAGGGGGGAATGTGAAACAGGGTATGCCCAAATAGTTTAATGTCGCGCTCAAAGGGACATTGGGCGGGGATCAGATGGCAGATTAAGTGCGCCAGTTGGGGATTATGGACTTCAATCCCATCAATCCACCGTCTAATGGGTTTGAGCAAATCGAATCGTTTTTTCTGTTGGGGAGGTTGGGTTGGGGTTGAGGACGGCTGTTTTGGCTCTATCCAAAACCATTTCGTAAAAATTGGGCTCTTTGTTGTAAAATCAGATACACTCATAACTCGTTCCTGTGCTAGCAACAAACCAACTAAACCACTTGTTATCCAACTACAACTACTCTGGCATTTGTACCGGAGGAATGTCCGTAAAGGTTTAGTGAAGTTTCAGCGCGAATTTTGCACGTTCTGTAAACTTCAGATGAGCCAAAGAAGCGTGGATTCAAGGTGTCTCGGTTCTGTTGGTGATCCCCCAGATGTTAAGAAAACTGGGTTCTATAGGCTGCTCTAATCAATAAGCAGCGCATCTTAAAAATAGGATTTATACAGCGTGACTGGGTTGTCAGTCAATAGGCTAAGACAATTGATAAAAAAGTTGATAATTGTCGATTTATCCCCATTATTAAAGCTAGAGTACTGATTTTCATGTTGCCAGAGGCTGAACTTGGGGGCATCAGTAATCTAACTGAAGTTCAGTTCCCTCGCAGTAGCGGTGTCCGTGACACCACTTATAAGAATAACTCATTGAGGTGATTAAGTTAACTGATATATGAGGACGCGATCGCAAAATCTTCGGGATTGCTCTGGTATCGGCGATTCATTCCCCTATCTGGTAGTCAGTAATCTGCGATCGGCAAATGACCATCGTTTAACGTCCACCGACTGAAAGGAAGTAGTTAACCTGGATTTGATATCACAACCCATTGCCAATTAAAATAAACGACGCCCAATAATAAGGATGATTGAAACGATTCATAACTTCAGGCTTTAATCCATCCCGAACCCGCACCGCAACAATCGAACCCCGTTGTTCCGCCAACGCCGTATCATCACCTGTAATTAAAGCCATTTGTGCTTGACGCAACGCTTCAGCTTTGGTTGTATTTCCGTGTTGCAGATGGCGGTAAAACTCATTCATTAATTGTTGTGTCCCACCATCATCCACAGTCCATAATGAAGCAATAGCCGCCCTCGCCCCAGCCCTTTGCATTTGATAGCCGAGACCGAGGATTTCTGCACCTGTACCCAAATTACCACCTAGTCCAGTTTCACAGGCAGACAGCACGACTAAATCAATAGTATTCAGGTTCCAGTTGCGGACATCAGCAATGGTAACGGGAGTCCCATCACCAAAGAGAATAAACGACTCTTCCGGGGTTCCGACTACAATTGCCCCGTGAGTGGCAAAATGTAATATTGTATGATCACCCATTTTCGGTTTTGTGTCTTCAAGATTGAAGGCGTTATCAAAGAGTTTAGTAGTATTGGGAATCGTTTCGGCTAACGTTTCCACTTCCACTCCAGCATAGGGCAAACCGCCAAATTCAAACTGTTCTTGACCCATGGTGAAGCTGTAGTGTCCTTTGGTAAATGCCCCCGCCAGAATCTTGAGTTGGGACTGGGGTTTTGTATTGAGTTCAGTCAGAGAAGCCGCCGTAATATTGGCTCTCCCGTACATAAGGTGATAAATTTTCCTTATATGTGTAGCGATTAGCTTGATTTGAAGAAAACCTAGCTTAATCGCTTAATTAGTTGGGTTTCCTTCGTCAACCCAACCTACAAGCATTACACCGTGGGACTTTGGCTTAATTCATAAGACTTTATTATCACCCTAAGTACGGGAGAGCCGGTGTTCGGAGCGATTCGGCACATAAGAAAGCCCAAAAGAAGCGGACAGCCGATAATTTGCCTGTGCATAGCTTTCAAACCCTGTTGGCTGATTTAGGGACAATTGTTAACAATCGAATTCAGTCTAATAAGCTGTTATGCATTTAAACTGTGATAAGAGCATTACCCTTATTTTTCAGTTTGCGTCCCCAATTAATAACTAGCTTGTCTTCATTTAAAAGTTGATGCAACAAAGACTCTAACTCTTCAATGGATTCAAAAAACCGATTGGCAATATATTCTTTAGCTGAATGCCAGACTAATTCAATTAAGTTATAATCTGGACTATACTCGGGCAAATATTCAAGATGAATATTTGGCATTTCAGCTTCAATTTTATCAATGTACTCTTCTTTTTTGTGAAAGCTGGCGTTGTCTAATATAATAACAATCTTGGCTCCCTTTTCGGTAAAGTCTTCTCTTTTATTTCCGGCTTATACCCATTCATTGATTACCTCTTCATAGAAGCTTTTCAAAACTTTGTAAAAGTTGTTTGAATTGCTTGTATCTAGAAAATCGACAAATCTCTTCTTATCTGAATGACGCATACACCCCATGACATTGACCCTTCCCTTTCTTCGGTCTCCTCTAACTCGTTTTCTCTTTTCTTTTTTACACCAATCTTTTCTTCTAATTACCCTTAAACTAAATCCACTTTCATCCCAAAACCATACCTGGAGACGCTCTGGACTCTCTTTTTCTATTTTTATATATGCCTCTATCTTTTCTTTGAACGCTTCTCTTTTTTTTGCGTTTTTCTTCGCTTCTAAGCTATACTTTGTCCAAAAGTAAGCGTACTTTTTTCTCTGTAATATCCTCCGAACCTGTGAACGACTTAACTGAATTCCTGTTTTTTCCTCTAAATACTTAGCCAATCTTTGAGTTGTCCATCGACCAAATTCATATCCAAACTCTTCGGGACTTTTTTCAATTGTTTCCAGTAAAATATCAATATATTTATCTGTGGCTTTTTGATGGTTCCCTGACATTCTTTTATCTCTGAGACTTTCTAAATCATCTGGGTCTCCATGAACGCACCAATAACATACTTTGTTTTGTGAGCAACCAATAAACTCGGCAATTTCTTGTTGTGTTTTCCCATCATTCAGCAATAATAGTATTAGAATTCTTTCTCTAATATCTGCATTGCTCTCTGTTTTTAGAGTAATTTGGAGTTTTTTTGGATCGGGTTTCAGATGATTTCTAGCTGGCATGTTTTTTTATTTTTTCGGATTTCCTATTTTGATTATACCCTATTTAAATGCCGAACAGCTTATCTATAAAAATAATCGGCTTTATCATCCGAGTCAAAGAAAAAGTAGGGCATGGGTTCAACCCGAACAGACGGATTTTGAGGAAGCGGCTAGAGACTATAATCTGAATCGATTCCTTGCTGATGCTCCCCTACAAGTTTCGTCTGGCTCAAACGTAACAGCGGAGATGATTCAACAGTGGATGAATACCTGTATTCAGGCGTTACGCAACTCTCAAAAACTGGTGGAATTGTCTAGGGATGCCGATAGCTATGAAAAACAATACGAACAGTCGGTTAATCCTTGGGAAACGTTGGAATCTGACCAAAACTCTGCTGAATTTATTAATCAAATCACTTCCAGTTTACAGGCACAACTTCAGCGCATTGATCAAAATATAGACAAAATTCGGAGTAAAATTCCTCGGCAATTCCGTCAGGCAGTTATGCCTTTGTGCTATCCTCACGAACTTTCCCTGTTAGTTCAAGATCAGTTTGCCAAGAAAGTGGGAGTCAATCAAGGAACAGTGGCTCGTTATATCGCCAATACCTATAAATTGCCACTGTTAACTCAAATGGATAGTCTGATTCGGACTCAGTTAGATAATGATTTGGAGGTTTGGAGTCAAAACTATGTCAAAGAGTTTTTGTCCAAGAGATTTACTAATCCTCATCAAAATCAGGAAATCGATAGAGCTTTAACAGTTGCCATTGAATCTCTAGAACCCCATTTACAATTGCTCCTAAAACTGCGCTATGGTCAAAGCTATAGCATTGATACTATTGTTAAGTGTTTGGACAATGAGTCCAGCGATACAATTGAGAAAAAATTAAATTTAATTCAACATGATTTAGAATTAGCGGCTATTGAAACAATAAACAAACTCAAGATCAGTTATATTGAATAATTCATCAAAAACCACTATAAGCAAATTATATCTGACCAACTCGTGACAGCTTTCTCAGAAATTAAATTCCGAAAAATCATACAAATGCGGTATGCTCAGAGAATGCCTGAAGAAGAAATTGCTCGATTTCTGCCTAAAGAAAACGTAAGCCAAGCCATTAACCAAGCCAAGCAGCAATTACAGCAGGCTTTACTCCAGTGGAGTTATGGAACGTATGGGATTTCTCTAGAGCCGGAAAAAGACCAGGTTAGTCAAGCTGTTGAAACTTGGCTAAACCAGTTGTATTGTTTGGATTTAAATGAACTTCATAGTGGAGAGTAGTATAATGTTTAATTTATTGGAATTATCCCGGACTTATCCCAATCAGATTTGGTTTAATTTATCCGAGAAACAACAACAACAAGCATGGCTGCGATCGCAAAATCATGGTAATGCGATGACTCGCTGTAATGCCTACCTGAAT
Source organism: uncultured Coleofasciculus sp. (assembly GCA_937127375.1). GTDB lineage: Bacteria > Cyanobacteriota > Cyanobacteriia > Cyanobacteriales > Coleofasciculaceae > Coleofasciculus. The sequence continues at coordinate 4,701 of CAKZMA010001162.1, forward strand.
GAACTCTGTTTAACGTCATTTATCCCTTGGCTGGAGGGATGGTGTCAAGAAGAACAAGAGGGTGACAAATCGACTCAAATTCGTACTTTTCCAGAATCATCCTTTAAAGCACATTTTAGACGGATCAAAAGATGAGGAATTGGCAACCTTAATCCGCGATCGCATTGTACTGATTGGTACAATCGACAACAGCTATGGAGACTATCATCTCACTCCCTACAGTGCCGCGTATCAGTCGATTCAAGAACTCTCAGGGGTGGAAATCCAGGCGCAGATGGTGAGTCACATCATCAGTGCCGTATTAAATCAGCGACCTGTGGTATGGTGGTTCCCACAGTGGGGTGATGTGCTTTGGGTTTGGGCTTGGTCTGGAGTCGCAGGTGTATGCATGGAACGATGGCATCGAGTGATCCCTGGCAACGGGCTGTGAGTGAAGTAACCTTTCGCCATATTCTGCAACATAAGTCCGGATTAGCTGTTTGTTCCCGCCCCTTGGTAGATGTTGATGGTGACGGCAAAGAAGATGATTGCCGGCGTCGGATTTCAGGTAGTTTCCTAGATGGCACCAATCCAGACGCGATCGGAAATACCCGTTCATATTCAAATGGAAATTTAAGAATCCTCACATTCACCCTGCCTTACATCGTTGATCCGGGGTTTGGAAAAGCGGTTGATGATAAGGCTGAGCGTCAGGGCATTACTGAAGCATCCGAGAGCGAATTTTACCGGCAAGAACTTGCCACATACTTTGGCAGATACATGCAGCGTAATTTCTTTGATAAGGTTTCGATTCAAGCTGCTCCCAACGTCGAGCTTCCTCCAGGGTTATGGAAAGAACGGCTTGTTCCTTCCTGTGACCACAAAGCAACTTATGCAGGGACACCTTATTTTCGCAACAAAGTCTGGGGGCGTTCAGGCGATATTCCGCTCAGCGGTGATGTTGACGGTGACGGCAAAGACGATCTTGTGATTTGGCGTCCGTCTGTTGGTCAGTGGTTTGCC
>CAKZMA010001163.1 GCA_937127375.1 uncultured Coleofasciculus sp.
ATTAAGCTAACTGCTTATCTAATAGGTGATGGTCATCTTTCGACAAAGAGTCCTTCCTGTAGTTATTTCTGTAATAGTGACCCTGAACTGATTGCTGATTTTAATCATTGTGCAGAACAACTTTTTGGGACGACTGCACCAGTCGATCATCAGTTCCATCCGAATCGTCAATCTGTAACCTATGTCCGGATTGGTTTTCTTTCTGCCTTTAACCATTGGGTTGATCATTATATTAAACGCGCTCATTCAAGAGATAAAAAAATTCCCAAGTGGGTGTTCACACTATCTCGCCGTCAATTGCAACTGTTTTTAGGAACATTATGGTCAACCGATGGCAGCTTTGATAGTAAAATTGGACATACAGACTATACATCAACCTCTGAAATCCTCATCAGACAAATTCAGCATTTACTCCTGCGACTGGGTATTGTTGCCCTGTTTAACGTTAAAACAATTCAGTACAATGGCAAGCCTCACATTTCCTACAGAGCGCAAATTACAGGGCGTGAGGATATGCTTAAGTTCTGTGAACTGATTCAACCCTTTTTGAGTAGCTATAAATGGCAACAAGCTCAAACGTGTTATGCGGTGATAAAGAATAAGTCGCAGAATCAGTCAAAACATTCAATTCCTCCAGACGTGATTTCCTTAATTGCCCAAGCGAAAAAAGCAAAGGGTATGACGTGGAAACAGATTGATCACGCTGCTGGTGTCCGACAGGGAACCATGTCTTCTGGTTTAAATTTCCAGAAAGTTCCCACTCGGAGTTTAGCACGTCATCGAGTCCAGAATTTTGCCACGGCTTTGCCGGATAAAGCACTGATGGCAATTGCGGAATCCGATGTATTCTGGGATGAAATTGTCTCGATTGAATATGTTGGTCAAGAGGAGGTTTTTGACTTAAGTATTTCCCAAACCCATAACTTGATTGCCAATGATTTTATTGCTCATAACTGTATGGGTAAAAAGAAAGTGGCAGAAATGGAGAAACATCGAGAGATTTTTATCGATGGTGCGGCGAAAAATGGTGTAGCAAAACGGATTGCTGAAGAGTTATTCGAGCAGATGATCCTATTTGCTGAATACTGCTTGAGTTATGATACACAGATTCTCACGGTTGAATATGGTGCTGTGGCGATTGGGGAAATTGTCGAAAAGCAGATTGAGTGTACGGTTTATAGTGTGGATGAGAATGGTTATGTTTACACGCAACCCATTGCACAATGGCATAATCGCGGTGAACAAGAGGTGTTTGAATATCTGTTAGAGGATGGTGCTACGATTCGGGCGACAAAAGACCATAAGTTTATGACAGATGAGGATCAAATGTTACCGATTGATCAGATATTTGAGCAAGGCTTGGAGTTGAAGCAGGTGGAGGTATTGCAACCTGTTTTTTAAGAGAGGGGAAGCCGCAGCATTAACCATCCTTAGGTTGGTCGTTTCTTTACAGGGGAAGGGCTGTATTAACACACCATGCTACCGTTAAGGGCTTATACCAAGTTGCAGTCTAAGGTAGAATCTGTCATGCTGAGCAGAACCCTTCACGACCTTCGAGGGCGGGCTCCGTGAAACGGAGTGACGCTCGCGCATCTATCCAGATTCTTCGCTTCGCTCGTCCAATGACATGATAGAACGCAACTTGGTATTAGATTACCTTAGCCGCAACTGTAGCTTTTTAATACCTGGAACTTCTTGCATCACCCTGGCAATTGGCACCAAACGCCCGACGGTGGTATAGAAACGATGCTTAATCTGAAGTTCCCCCCGTCCAGATGTACTACAGGGGACTTAAACCTTACTGCATAAGCGTTTGAGTCAATTACCTTTCTCAAGTCGTACCCATGTATATTTAAGATTTTCTTAATAGTCTTAGAAGAAAATCTGTGAGATAATTGTAGTCATGTACATAGAACGTGTTCCTAACAGAAATTCTCCTCCAGCCGTATTACTTCGCGAGTCTTATCGCGAAGGGAAGAAAGTGCGTAAACGTACCCTAGCTAACCTGTCCAAATTGATTGCCGGATGAGGCGGTAGACGGTTTAAAGATTCTCCTCAAAGGAGGCAAAGCCATTGAAGATATAGAGGAGGCGTTTAACATAGTCCGTTCTCGCCCTCACGGTCACGTTGCCGCTGTGCTAGGAACGATAAAAAAGATCGGGTTAGACTCAATCATAAGCAGTGAAAACACACGTAACAGACGATTAGTGCTATCGATGATAGCGGCAAGGATTATTGCCCCTAAGTCGAAATTAGCCACAGCCAGAGGATTACAAGAAGCAACTAAACTATCCAGTCTAGGAGAACGATTGGGATTGTCTGGGACGGATGAAGACGAACTCTATTTAGCCATGGATTGGCTCCTGTCTCGGCAAGAGGAGATAGAAAAGAGTTTAGCGTCTATCCATCTAGTAGAAGGAACATTAGTCCTCTATGATGTCAGTTCAACCTATTTTGAAGGAAAGACTTGTCCTTTGGCAAAATTCGGCTATAATAGAGACAAGAAAAAAGGTAAATTGCAAATCGTATTTGGATTATTATGTAACGCCCAAGGATGTCCGATTGCCGTCGAGGTGTTTGAAGGAAATACAGCCGACCCCAGTACATTAACCCAACAGATCGAAAAAGTCCGCACTCGGTTTGGATTAAAGAAAATAATCTGGGTGGGGGACAGGGGAATGATAACACAAGCCA
>CAKZMA010001164.1 GCA_937127375.1 uncultured Coleofasciculus sp.
ACGCGATCGCGACTCTGGTCATAATACGCCGACTTCGCCCTAGGTTCAACAACGTTGGCAATGTCTGCGGCTTCTCTTGCTTTTGCGATCGCGTCTTTTAGCCTTGTCTCATCCCAACCTGAATTAACCATGAATCTCCTCCCATGTTTTGAGTCGTTCTATTTGATATTCGGTTACGATTTCCAACGCTTTGACAGTCTGCATTTTCAGATAGTCTCTCCCATAATTTGGGCAAGAGTGGTAAAGAAGCGATCGCAATTCGGCGCGGCTTTACGTACCTGGGCAACATCCAATAATCCTAAAAGCTTTGAAGCGTGTTGTATCTTTTGGTATTCACCCTTGGATGTATGGCGAGTAGCTTGCTTTAAACTTGGCTCTAACGAATCCTTATCAATCTTCTCGACATTTTTATTTCTAGGGATTGAATTTTCTCTAAATCCTTTTCCATAGAATTTTTTTAGGGCATCAATATCGGCAATAAACCAAGCCTCCATTGCTTGAACCATTAAATAGCAATGAGTATCATCAACGCTAGGTGAATCCCAATTATCCCTAAATTTCAAATGCGCCCAAGGTCGTTGTTTTACTGTTCCCTCTGAGTCAACCAGTAGGACATTGAAAGCATCGGGATAATCTTCCAAAGCATTTTTGAAAGAGCTAAAAGCATTATTACGAGAACCACAGACAATAATATCCCATTTAATTCGCTTGCTCCGCGCTATCTGCACTAGGTCTTTCAGAAACCCGCTAAATCCTTGCCGCATTTGCCTTTTTGTATCCCGATCATCTCCACCCCCTTCTATGTAAATACGAATTTCTTTTACCATCGCGTTCCCCCAATCTCACCCATGCTCCAGAGTTCACCTAAAGAATAATTTTCTAACCACTTTTTCAGCCGCTCCGGGTTAAGACGGCGTAGATGAGTTCCTCGATTATCTCGCTCACACACCAAAACTGATTCAGGAGGAAGAGAGGAAACTAAAGCCTCTGAATGGGTTGTAACAATTAACTGAGTTCGTTCAGACGCTTCGACTAACAAATCAGCGATAGTAGACATCATATCTGGATGTAAACCAATCTCTGGTTCTTCAATACATATCAGTGGCGGTGGGGTTGGGTCAAGAAGTAAAGCCAGTAAAAATAGATAGCGAAGTGTACCATCAGATAAACGAGTTGCAGGGATTGGCTGAATTAAACCCTCCTCGCGAATAAATATCTGAACAGTACCGCCATAAATCTTGACGGATAGTTCTTCTACTTCTTCGTAAAACGTCTTGAGTTTATCGATAATTGCTCGACTTCCTACTTGGTACTGTAAGTTGTTCAAAACAAGTCCCAGGTTACTCCCATCTTCTAGCAAAGGGTGTTCCGGCAAGTCAGCTTTCTGTGGCAATCTCGGTTCTGAATTTCGTCCGACATGCCAGTCACGATATAGACTAATCTGGGAAAATTGATTGCCTAGATAGGTGAGTTCTGGATATTGATCTGGATCTTTCCTCTGAGATAAAACAGACTGATCGAGAATCAGATTGTCTCGATGCAGCGAACGTTGGCTTCTTTGTCCTTCAACTGCCGTTTTAATGTTTAAAACTGGACGACCTTGTTGATAGCGATAATAAAAATAGACATCATCTTCACCAGGGTATGATCGTTCATTCTCCACCGCTTCATCGACCAATTCTGGTTTTTGACCAACTACAGTTAAACCCATGCGATAGCGCAGCGGCATCAGTCCTTCTGGGTAGTCTATAGTTACCTCAATTTTAGCTGTTGTAATTTCCTTTTGACCTTTCCAAAGCAGATCACTGACACCTCCCCCTTTACGAATTGGGGCAGTTAAATCTGTGGGAGTTGCCTTCAGAAGTCCAATGGCTTCAATTAAGTTTGACTTGCCCGATGTATTAGCACCAATCAGCACATTAAGGGGTTGGAGTTCGATTTCTTCATTCTCATCTCCGTAGGAGAGCAAGTTTTGCAATCGCATCGTGCGAATAAACCGTTTACCTTCCATTTCTTTACTTTAGCTTTTATTTATTCCCTGTCATAATACGCCGACTCCGCCCTAGGTTCAACAGCATTGGCAACTTCTGCGGCTTCTCTTGCTTTTTGTTATCACTGCTGTGAATGTTGTCTTATCTAAACCTAAACCAGTCGTCGTAGATATGTCTATGCTGCGTCTAAAGACTAACCTATCAATTCAAGGTTAAGGGATGGACAAGATAAGCGTGCGATCG